>JAAZNR010000014.1 GCA_012798155.1 Thermogutta sp.
AGGCGCGGAGGGCACGCATTTTGAAGCACATTGAAGCACAGAACCGCAGAGGCGCAGAGGTCACGGGTTCTAAAACGCAGAGAGTGCGGAGAGGGCGGATTTTGAAACGCAGAGGGCGCGGAGGGAAAAGAAGAATTGGTATAACCGCAATTCTAACTTCTCTGTCTTCTCTGCGTTCTCGGCGTTTCGATCGTTTCATTCGCCGAAGCCCGATAGTTTCGAGTTCCCGCCGGGCGGCTCGTGTTGCGGCGTGCTTCAACCCGGCGGGGAAAACCGCCGGTCTCAGAGCCTGTCTTCAAATTAGATTGGGTGCCACCTTGTGGCTGGCAAGACGTAATTTTACAACGCAGGATAAGAAGCTGGGCAAACTGGGGTGCGCAGCTTTGTGAGTCTGCGTAAGATCGTTAACCCGCTTTCGGCGACTCTGCGCAGTGAAACTAATTTGAAGACATGCTCTCAGAAACTCCCCGGGATGTCGCCCGCCGAGGCGGTGGCCAGGGCCTGGTAAACGCGGATATCGATCGTCTCCGAGATCATGTGCACCGAGCCGTCTCCCAGCAGGAACTGTGCCCCGGCGGGGTGCTGGCTGCTGAAGCCGTGGGCGTGAAACTCCTCGATGTTCGGGGGCAGGATGGCCGAGCCGACCACCGCCGCCAAGGCGCATGCGTCGCCGGGCATAATCCCGGTCCACGTGCAATACCCGCGCTCCGCCGTCCGTTCCCCCACCAAAAGGGTTTGACTCAGGCCGTCGGTGATTTGGGCCAACGAGAGGAAGCTATTGTGGTGCATCACGCCGTCGCTGCGGCACTGCTGCCCTTCCGGCAGCCCCCCGCAATCGTGGACGTCCTTCACGCCGAAGACGCCGACGTAGTTGCTCTTGGCCAAGAGCATTCCCATCAGCTCTTCGTCCCCGTGGTCGTGATCGTGGTCGTCCTCGTGGGCGTGGCTTTCGTGCAACTCCTCCACGCGGAAGAGCTTCTTGCTGGAATTGACGTCCGAGGGGCAGAGGAAGATCGGCAGCACGGCCTGGCGAGCCGCTTCGTTGCGGGGGTCCCAAAGGGGGGCGTCGAGGACGATCTTGCCGTTGTAAAGATTCATCTGCTCGAGGTAGGGGAGGATCACCGCCCCCCAGCCCCAGCCCGGCCCGCCGTTCACCAGCGGGCGCTGCCCGTCCTCGCTGTAGCCCGTCCAACCGGCGGGCAGACGCTGGTGAACGTCGTGATACATCTGGACGGCCAGGCCGATCTGCTTGAGGTTATTGGCGCACTGGCTCCTTCGAGCCGCCTCTCGCGCGGCCTGAACGGCCGGCAGCAAGAGCGCGATCAAGATGCCGATGATCGCGATCACGACCAGAAGTTCCACCAGGGTAAAACCGCGGGGCGGCGCCCCGCCCGAACGATACTGCAAACCCGCTGAAGTACGCATGGTACGATTCTCCGTCGAAGATGATTCCGTGGGACATCCCGTCAATCACCGATGGATCGCGTGCGCGTCGCCGACGAGCTTGCCGCGATCCGAGCCGGGGAATCGGGCCGGGAAACACCCGCTTCGGTTGCGGGAAACGGGGCGTCCCGATGCCGATCCGCCCGGTGAAACCGTGACGTGAGGCACCGCAGTGCCCTCCGCCGCGGGGAGGGGTCGGCCGGTCCGGCCGCGGAGGCTGAGCGCGCGGAACAGGGGCGCTCGATCAGTCGGGAACGCGGCTTGCCGGGCCGGGAGACGGAATCACACGCAAGTCGGCGGGCCGCGGCTGTAATGTGAGAGGCGGAATGACGAGATTCGCGGGAGGCGCTCCGCCAAAGCCGCCCACTCCCACTGCAAGTCGAACTGATGAAGGGCGTATACCGCCGGCCCGCGATCTTGACCTTGCGTCAGAAAGTGGCAGACCGGGCAGTGCGAGGCATCGGAAAATCCTCGGCCGGGAGGCGTGGAAGACCAACTGGGGCGTCCGGCGTCCGCAGGGTATCCCGCGTCCGCGGTCTGAACCGGCAAATGCCGTCCCTCGGGTCGAGCGTGCCCAACGCCGACGCGGTACGGGGCCGACGCCGGCGCGGAATCGGCCGGCCCCAGACAGATCGGCCCGCAACAGCCGCCGATCGGCTCGGGGGCATGGCGGTGCCACAGCGGGGCGATCGTGAGCGAAACACCCCACCATGCCGCTAAAGCGAGCACGGCGCGGCGTTTCCAAGCTCCGTTCACGCGCAGAATCATCATCCGCCTACCACGAGACCGGCGATTACCTTGACTTTATATCCGCCAATCCGCACGGAACGCTGTACGGAAGGGGACGATCGACGGTTCGTCGTTCTTGTTGCGGAAACCGCCCCCGGCATCGTTTCTCGGGCGACAATCATCCGGCACCGGTCAAGAGTCCGAAACGGAACGAGGGACCGGCGCGAACGGATAAAAAAAGCGCCCTCCGTAGGCGGGGCAGGGACCTACGAAGGGCTGAGCTGTGAGGGATACCCCCACTGCAATTTGATTATCGCCTTCAAGCCGGAGAAAAACAATACCTACTTCGGGGGATAAAGAAAAATCTTTCGTTGCCGAAATCGGTTCCGTTTCAAGGCTCGTTTTTGAGAAACCGGTGCATGAATCCTACGCCAACGGGGCGGGATGGTAAAGACCCGTCCGAAGGCCTCCGGGGATCCGTCGGAGGCGGACTGGAGGCAGGATTCGTCTGAGGTGGACGGGAGGGCCGCGCTCCGTGGCGGTGCTCCTGCAATCTTACTGCAGCGCCACGCTCCGTCGCGGCCGGATGCCACAAGGAATGGGTTGCCTCGCGGACGCGGTGGAGCGGGCCCCTCGCCCTGGATTGCTCCGCGTGTGACGGAGGCGTCCGTCCATGAGAATCCGAAGGGCGGAGAATGACGCAGTATCCCCCGGCTCACTTTAGAGCAGAAACTGGACTTTTGCAAATTGTCGTGACAAGTTCTCGTCCGCCTTGGAAGAGGGTTATGGTGAGGGCAATTAGCCGCGAAAACGGCCTGCCGTGATTGCCTAACTTCACCAAGCCCTCACCCACTGCCCCTTTCCCGGAGGGAGAGGGGAGCAGTTTGCAAAAGTCCAGCAGAAAGGGTAAACGTAAATGATTGCGACTGGTTCGCGAAGAACTATCTCGGCAAGAAGAGTGGATGATTGCGACTCGTTCACGAAGAACAATCTCGGCAAGAAAAAAGGACGACCGCCGCACACGTGTTACCGTGGCCGGCGGCCGGGGAGTCCTCTCGGCATCCGTTCGGGCGATCTCCGCCGATCGCGGCGGGCGACCCTCGACCTAGAACACGTCCATGATAAAGTGGTGGCCGCTGTGGAATCGCCGCGGTTCCGGGTAGTAGTTCTGCCACCGCTGGTTGTAGACCGGGATTCGCATCTCCGGCGGATAGCGGAAGTACAAATCCTCGCTGCTCTTGTAGTAGTCCGGCCCGAAGTAGTTCTGCGGATAGTACACGTACGGGTAATGGTAAAAGCGGTTCCAATCCTGCGTGCTGTAGGTTCGGCCCCATTGCCTACCGTAAGCCTCCTGCGCGGAAGCCGTCTGATGTCCGGCCGCGGCCAACATCACGGCGACAAACGCGGCAACGATCAATCGCCGAAACATCGTCGTTCCCCCCTGGATCGGTGAAAGAGAGATATTGTCTTCGTGGTGACCCGCAAAGCCATGGCGGCGAACGCCGCTGCACCTCGCGGGGACGACCTCCTCCGCCCCCGGCGAGATTCCACCGCCAAGCCGCCGTCACGGTCTTTCCGTCATTGCCGTCACGGTCTTTGCGTCATTTTACGTCATCGGCAGAACCCATATCCGGCATTGAGCGAATATCCCGAGCCGCCGGATTGTCCGTCTCAGCCCGCATAATCGGGCCGTGTTGCGGCTTGGTGCCGATTTCCCTTTGCGGGGTTGCCGGAAGGCAACGCGGGGGATCGCGAAATCATCGTTCCCCTCGCTCCGGGCCGCGGTTTTCCACGCGCCGTACCGGAATAGGGCCGACAGACGGCTCTCCGCCGGCGGGAATCGTCCCGACGCCGGCCCAAATCGGCGCTCCCCAGCCCGAAAAATGGCGGATTCGCCCCTGTTCGCCCGTGGTTGCCGCAACATGGCACGCGAATTGCATGAGGGAGGATGTTCGTTTGCGGGAAGGGCGGCTTTCCGGAGGTCGCCCCCTTCGCTGTCGAGGCTTCCGCGCCCCGCTTTCCGGCATCCGTCGTCTCCTTGCTCGAAGTGAATCTTTTACCGGTCGATATTTCCATGCTGCAAGCCATGCGTCCCAGTGAACTGGTCGATTTGGCGGTCTTCGTGGCGGACAGAGGGCACTCGCTGGCGGAGGATACCTCTTTCCAGATCCCCGCCGCCGCGCTGGAAGGTTTTTGGATCAGCCACAAGCACCGCGCGGATCACTGGATTCGTGCGTTGACAAACGTCTCCGAGCGCGGCGACCCCGGGCGACATCGGCGGCAAAACGCCGCCCTGCTGGAGGAGATCTTCACGGCCGAGATTCTGACGCGGGTCTGGGCGGCCGTCCTGCACTTGTACGACCTTTATCGGGCAGGCACGGATGCGGGGCCGACCGGCCGCAGTGCGATGCTCGCCCATTTGGAGGCCCGCAACCGCGCCCTCTCCCTGCTCTTGGACGGCAAGCCTTTCGTGGAGGCGGACGCCGTCAAATTGCAAAGGCTCCAACAGCGCAACGAGCGCTGGACCGACGTGCTCATCGGGCGGCTCTTGGAATGGGGAGACGTGGCCTGTTTCGCGGCCGACTCCGCCCGCGCTCGCGATTTCTCCGCGGACATCCACCGCCGGGAGGAATTGGGGGATGCGGGTCACCGCATCTGGCACCTCATGACGGTCTCGCTCACGGCGGCTTACGCGGTGCCGCTCTTTCCCTACAGCCCGAGCGGAAGCCTCAATCAGCGGGTCGCCGCCTCGATCCTGGCCTGCTTCCCGCCGGAACTGATTCGCGGCACGGCCTACGAGTATTTCGTCCGGCAGCACGAGCTATTGCAGCGGTGCGAAGATCTGGATCGCATGTTGGCCGACGCGGGCTGCGCGGAATAGCCGGCCGCCCCGCCCCCTTATCATCCCGGCCGGAAACGGTTATCGTGGAACCCGCCGCGCCGCCGCTGCCGGGAAGGAGCCGCCGGCGACGGGACGGAAACGTCGCGAGAAAGCCGCTCGGCGGGCAAGATCGCCCGGTCCCGCCGGCCGCGCGTGACGGCTCCGATCACGGGCAACGCCGGAACGCCGGCCGTTTTGAGGAGGCCGTTTTCAAAAGGCCCTTTTCAGGAGGCCGTTTGCGCCGCGGCGAGCGGAGCACCGTAGCCGGCATCCGTCCGCCGCCGTCACCACAACCGGCGGTCGTTCCAACGGTCGTTCCGAGGTCGCTTCGCAAGCGGCGGTCCCATCGCCGGCGGCTGACTTTCACGCGGAAGGCAAGAGAGCAAGGAGTCCCATCGCAATGCGCACGGTCTTGGTCACGGGAGGCGCCGGTTTCATCGGCTCGCATATCGTCGAGGCCCTGGTCGAGCGGGGAGACCGCGTCCGCGTGCTGGATAACCTCAGCACCGGCTATCTCTCCAATTTGGAGCCGATTTACGATCGCGTGGAATTCATCCACGGCGACGTGCAGGACCCGGAGACGGCGGCGGACGCCGTGCGGGGCGTGGACTGCGTTTTTCACCAGGCCGCCCTGGCCAGCGTCCCCAGAAGCGTGGAGCGGCCCCTCGACACGCACGCCGCCTGCGTGACCGGCACGATCGTGCTGCTGGACGCCGCGCGGCGGGCCGGCGTCCGCCGCTTCGTCTATGCCGGCTCCAGCAGCGCTTACGGCGATCAGCCCTTCAGCGCCAAACGCGAGACGGACCTGCCCGATCCCATCTCGCCCTACGGCGCGGCCAAACTCGCCGGGGAATACTATTGCCGCGCCTTTTTCGCCACCTACGGGTTCGAGACGGTGGTGCTGCGTTATTTCAACGTCTTCGGCCCGCGACAAGATCCCAACAGCCCCTATTCTGCCGTCATTCCGCTGTTCATCACGGCCATCCTTTCCGGGCGACGGCCGGTCGTGTTCGGCGACGGCACGCAGTCCCGCGACTTCACCTACGTGGCCAACGTGGTTCACGCCAACCTCTTGGCGGCGGAGCGGCCGGGAGCGGCGGGCAAGGTGTTCAATGCCGCCAACGGGAAGAGCATCACCTTGCTGGAGCTGCTGGCCGCCATCAACCGCGTCTTGGGCACCCACGTCGAACCCGAGTTCGCCCCGCCCCGCCCCGGCGACATCCGCGAGAGCATGGCCGACATCGCGGCCGCTCGATCCCTGCTGGGATACCAACCGCAAGTCGATTTTCCGACGGGCCTGGAACGCTCGATCGACTACTACCGGATGATCTGCGGCTCTCCGCCGGCGTAACGCCGGCCGGCGTTTCCCCGCAACACGATTTTGACGGCGCAAACACGAGCCGCCGGCGTAAGCTGGTGGTGTATAGCGCAATCCAACGCAAGCCGGCAGTGGCAGCCATGCGTCTGGGGGCTTCGCTCCGCTACGACCCCAGCCACCCGGCCGAGCCATTCTCCCATGGACGTTTTCTCGCGCTCCGGCCCGCAGGGCAAACCCCATCGCGGACGCCCCGCCGCCTCCCATCGTGAACACTCCGATTGACCGTCGCTCCCTTCCCGACGTACAATCCGGCTTTTGACGACTTCGCCCTGGCATTGGTTCAACCATGGACTCCTTGGTCGTACAACCGGTCGCATCGAAACGCGAGCAGAAGCTGTTCCTGGAATTCCCCTGGTCGCTGTACCGGGGAGACGCCAATTGGGTCCCGCCGTTACGGAACAACCAGCGCGAGTTGGTCGGTTATCGGCCCCACCCCTTCTACGAGCGTAACGAGGCACAGACGTTCTTGGCGTTTCGGGGCGGTCAAGTGGTGGGCAGGATCGCGGCGATCTTGAACCGCGGGCACATCGAACGGTTCGGCGATCCACGGGGATTCTTCGGTTTCTTCGAATGCCGCGACGACGCCGAAGCGGCCGCGGGACTGTTCGACGCCGTCCGCCGCTGGTTCGCCGAGCGGGGGATCGAAAAACTCCGCGGCCCGGTCAACCCCAGCCTGAACTACGAGCTGGGGCTGCTGATCGAGGGCTTCGACTCGCCGCCGACCTTCATGATGACCTACAATCCGCCGTACTATCAGCGGCTCATCGAGTCCTACGGTTTCCGCAAAACGCAGGACCTGTACGCCTACTGGGGGCATGTCAGCATGCTCCCGGGGATTCGCGCCAAACTCAAGCCGGTCTGTGATAAAATAGCGGAGCGGTTGGGGGCTCGCATCCGCTACTTGAACAAGCGCCGATTCCTGGAGGACGTGCATCTGTTTTTGGATATCTACAACCAATCCTTGACCAACACGTGGGGATTCGTTCCCATGACCGAGAGCGAGGTGCGGCACATGGCTTCCGCGCTCCGCTGGCTGATGGTCCCCGAGTTGGCCCTGGGCGTGGAAGTGGACGGGCGGATGGCGGGGGCGGTGTTCGGCCTGCCGGACTACAACCCGCGGATCAAGAAAATCGACGGTCGCCTCTTTCCCTTCGGTTTTATCCATTTGTTGCGGAACAAGCGGGCGATCAAACGGATTCGCGTCATCAGCACCAACGTCTTGCCGGAATATCAGTTGCTGGGCCTGGGCCTGGTACTCCTGGAGGGTTTGGTGCCCAAGGCCCTGGAGTGGGGCATCGAAGAGGCTGAGTTTTCCTGGGTCCTGGAATCCAACGCGCTTTCTCGGGGAAGCCTGGAAAAAGGGGGAGCCAAGCGGATCAAGACCTATCGGCTGTACGACTTGGGTCCGTAATGCCGGCGCCGTCGGCCCGCGGCACCGGTTGCATTCCGTTCGCCGTGGAATCTCGATCGGGGCGACGATGACTTCGTTCAATCTTTCGAACTTTTTCGACTTTGGGCTGGAACCGCGCCCCATGCTGCGGTTGCGGATGCCGCAAGACAGGGAGGCGCCGGTTCGCGTGCGTCAAGTGCGAACCTGGCGCGATCAGTATTACTTCACGCGTTTGCCCTGGCTGATCTATCGGAATGATCCGGCCTGGATTCCCCCCTTGTTGATCGAGGTCAAGGAATTCCTCGATCCGGGGAAGCATCCTTTTCTTCAGCACGGTACGGCGGCCCAGTTCCTGGCCTGCCAGGACGGCTGCCCGGTCGGCCGCGTCTTGGTGAGCGAGGACCCCCGCTACAACGCCAAGCACGGCACCAAGACCGCCTGCTTCGGGATGTTCGAGTCGATCGAGTCGCCGCGGGTCGCCGCCGCCTTGCTGGAGGCCGCCGCGAATTGGGCCAAGTCCCGCGGCCTGAACCACCTCCTGGGGCCGATCGATTACTCCATCAACTACCCGTGCGGACTCTTGATCGAAGGTTTCCAGTACCCGCCGCGGGTCATGATGAATCACAACCCGCCCTATTACGAGGGACTCCTGGAAGGCTGGGGGTTGACCAAGGCCAAGGACCTCTACGCCTGGTGGTTCGATTCGGATAACGAGCGGTTGCTGGAGTGGGCGCGGCGGGTGCGGCGGGTGGAGCAGCGTTGCCGGGCGGTGATCCGGCCCTTCGACATGAACAACTTCGAGACCGAGATCGAGCGCTGCGCCCAGGTCTATGCCGCCACGCGATACGATCAATGGGGGTTCATCGATCTGACGCCGGCCGAGTTCCGCTATTTCGCCAAGCGATTGGCCCAGTTCGCCAGGCCCGAAATGGTGCTGATCGCGGAATTGGACGGCAAGGCGGTGGGCTTCTCCATCGCCGTGCCCGACTTCAACGAGGCCATCCGCCCCCTCAACGGCCGGCTGACCTCTTGGGGAATGCCGATCGGCGCGGTCCGCCTCTTCCAGCGTCTGCGGCAGGTGAAAATCGCCCGCGTCATGGTCCTGGGGCTGGTCCCCGGCTATCGGCACCGGGGTATCGCCGAGATGATGATTTACCGGACCATCGACCACGGCGTCGGCCGGCTGGGCTTCGAAGGGGCCGAACTGAGCTGGACTCTCGAAGACAACCATGCCATCAATCGCACGGTCAGCGCCGTGGGCGGGAAACTCTATAAACGGTACCGCATCTACGAGAAGTCGCTGGAATGAGCACACCCTGGGCGGACACCGGGTCCGCGGGCACGGCGGGC
>JAAZNR010000173.1 GCA_012798155.1 Thermogutta sp.
CGGGGCCGGGCCGTCGCTCGAACCGGCGCCCTCGTAGCGGTACACGCCCACTTCGCTCCGCCCGTCCCCGTTCAGGTCGACGGCGAAGGGAAGGTCGTCGGCTTGGCCCATCGCGAACACGCGGTCCCGCGCGGTGAGTGCCCGATCTCCGTCCGAATCGAGGATGAACGTCCCGCGGCGGAAAAGGCCCAGATCCGTGATCCCGTCGCCGTTCCAATCGCCGACGACCGGCATATCCCCGGCTTCTCCGAAGGGCACGGCGACGTCGGCGTCGCTCCAACGGCCGTCGCCGTCCACGTCGAGATACCATACCCCGCCGCGATAGACGCCGATCGTCGCCACGCCGTCGCCGTTCCAATCGCCGGCGACGGGGGCATCGCCCGGCTCGCCGAAGCGGAAGACGTGGTCGATGAGATCGGCGCGGTCCGGGGATCGCGGTCCGCGGCGGAGCACACGATAGCCGTCGGGGGCCTGCGTTGGCAAAGGCGGCAGGTTTTTCGGTCGCGCCGTGGGTTGGACGTTCAGCGAATCCGGCAGGCCCGGCTCGTAACGGAGCGCGCGTTCATCGCCCTTCCACGTCGCCCCGAAAATGCCGACATCGGTCTTGCCGTCGCCGTCCCAATCGCCGGCGGCGGGCAGGTCGCCGTCCTTCCCCAAGCGAATCCACAGGTCGCCTTCGTCCCAAACGCCGTTGCCGTTGAGGTCGATGAAGAACATGCCCGAGAAGAAGACGGCGATTTCGTAGCGACCGTCGCCGTTGAAGTCGCCGGTCAAAGGCACGCCGCCCTCGGTGCCGAAGCGATACTTGGCGGCCAGCGAGCCGTCGGCGTCAGCGACCATCCAGAGGGCGCGATCCATCGGCATGCCCTCCCACGTGGCGGGGTTGAAGAAGGAGGCCTCGTGCATCACGGGCTGCCGCAGGCCGTCCGTCTCGTGCCGCGGATAGCCCGCGTTGATCACGCTCAAATGCCACGTGTAGTCCACGCCGCCCCCGCTTCCCGCGAACTTCGGCAAGTCCGGCGAGTCGGGCGCCACCGGCGAGAGCCGCACCACGGGCGGCGGGGCATCGAACGGCGGCACCAGCGACGGCTGCAACATGGGCGGATTGCCACGCGGCATGACCGGCGGAATCCACGGGGGAATCACCGTGACCAGCACCTCGGCGAAGTTGTATTGCACTCCCAGCCCGCCCGCCGGCAATCGGATGCGGGCGATCGCGTCGTTCTGCGGATCGACAAGCAATTCATCCACGATCGCCAAGGCCGCCGTATTGCCTGGATTGAAGGCGATCCCACCGAGCGTCCCTACGGAGTCCAGGCCGTCGTCATAGCCTGCCGGCTGCACCTCGATCACGGTATACGACCCGGGCCGAAGGCCCTTGAACTCGAAGTAGCCGCGGCCGTCGGTATGGGCGACGACCGGCCGCCCCGACTCGTCGAGAATCGCTCGGCCGAAGGCGTCCGCCAAGCGCAGCTCCACGCCGGCGAGGGGCGCGTCGTCCGGCGTCAACACGCCGTCGCGAACCGTGTACGGGTCCGGCCGCGGCGTGCCCCAGACGTAGCTGACGGCCGGTCCGTCTTGGAACACATAGCCGGAGATCGAGCCGGGGCGGACCTCCGCGAAGTCGTAATTCAACCCCTTGGTCCCCGGCAGCAGCTTGATCTCGCCGATATGATCGTTGCCGATGGAAATGCCGCCGGCCGTGCCGGCGAAGTCCGGGCCGTCCAGATAGCCTTCCGGCTGAACCTCTTCCACGGCGTAATAGCCGGGGGCCAGACCCTCGAAGCGGTAGCGGCCCTCGGCGTCGGTCAGCGTGGACGCGATGATCGTGCCGCTCGCGTCACGCAGGCGAATCACGACATCGGCGATGGGGATATCCCCCGCGTCCCAGGCGTCATTCAAGTTCTGGTCGGCGAAGACGCGACCGGCCAGCAAGGCGGGGCGAACCTCGCCGAATAGGTAATCCGCGCCCTCGGCCGCCGGAGCGAGCCGGATTCCGGAAATGCGATCGCCGGGATTCTCGGCCGACCCGTCCGCCGTGCCCGGTCGATCGAGGCCGTCCAAATATCCTTCCGGCTGCGTTTCGACCAATTGGTATTCGCCCGGTCGCAAGCGCGCGAATTCGAAGTAACCCGCCGCATCGGTCTCCGCGAACAACCCCGTCGGATTCCCGTCGGCGCCGCGGAGTTCGATGCGGACGCCCGCGATGCCGCTTTCGCCGGCGTCTTTCCAGCCGTCGGCGTCGTCGTCTTCGTAGACGTAGCCGGAGAGCCGCGCCGGAGGGATTTCCGCGAAAACGTAACCGGCGGCCTGTACGCCTGACCCGAGCACGATCGCCGTGATGAGGTCGTTCGCGGTCCGCTCGCCGCCGGCGGTGCCCGGCTGCTCGCAGCCGTCGAAGTAATCCTCCGGTTGAATCTCGCGAAGCCCGTAAGCGCCGGGCGCCAAGTCGTCGAAACGATAGGCCCCGTTGCCGTCAGTGACCGTGGTCGCGATGACCTGCCCTTGGGCATCCAACAGTTGGATGGCGACGCCGGGGAGGAGCGGCTCGCCGGGGTCGAAGCGACAGTCGGCGTTCATGTCGAGGTGGACGAA
>JAAZNR010000174.1 GCA_012798155.1 Thermogutta sp.
CGGGGCCGGGCCGGTCGGTTGTGCGGTCGCCGACAACTGGCTGGCCGGGAGCTTCGCCCTCAGCCCCGATTCCATCGCGGCCGAAGGCGACAATTGGGTCGCGTGGGCTTGGCCGCTTTTCGTGGACCCCGCGGCGGGCGACTTTCGTCTTCGTCGCGAGGCAGCGCCCGCGAGGCGTCCCGCCTTCCCTTCGGATCGGATCGTGATCCCGGCCTTTCTCGGAGAAGAAGCGGCGGCGGAACCGCCGGCTTGGCGCTACGTGCACCCGGCCGCCGGCGAGCCGCGCTCGGATCGCGGTAATCCCGTCTTCGGCGGGCAGCCGATCGCGGAGTAATTTTACGGCGTAGGATAAGAAACTGGGCAAACTGGGATACGCAGCTTGGTCAGTCTACATAAGATCGGTAAGCCGGTTTCGGCGATCCTGCGCAGTAACTGGACTTTTGCAAATTGTGGTGACGAGTTCTCGTCCGCCTTGGAAGAGGGTTATGGTGTGGGCAATTAGGCGCGAAAACGGATTGCCTTGACTACCTAACTTCACCAAGCCCTCACCCACTGCCCCTCTCCCAGAGGGAGAGTGGAGCAGTTTGCAAAAGTCCAGCAGTAAAACTAAAGGCCGATTCTTCGCGGCTTCCTGCCGAAGGCCCGCCTCGACCTCGTCTTTAGCGCCGTGAGATTCTCTTATCGAGCTGCGGCTCGCCGGCTTGGAGTTCCGCTCGATGCTGCGCCACCAGCTCGCGAATCTCCGCGATGACCTCCGGGTGAGCGGCGGCTACGTTCCAGTGTTCGCCGGGGTCGATATCCAGATTGAAGAGCAGCGGCGGCTCGTGGGCCTGCCGGTTGGTGTTGGCGCCGTACGGTTCTTCCGTAATGAAATGGGCCTTGTACGGTCCCAATCGCACCGCGTAGAGTTGCGTGCCGCGATAGAAAAACATGTGGGTTCGAGGGCTGGGGCCGGTGCCGAACATGGCGGGGCGGATATCGAAGCCGTCCACGATGCGATCTTGCGGGACTTCCGCCCCGGCAAGACGGGCGGCCGTGGGCAGGATGTCGAGCGTGCTGCCGATCTCTCGGACGACGGAGCCGGGCGGAATGCGGCCCGGCCACCACATCACGCACGGTACCCGCATCCCACCTTCCCATGTACAGCCCTTGCCGTTCCGCAGTAGTCCCGCCGAGCCGCCCAGCTCCTCGAAGGTCAGCCACGGGCCGTTATCGGACGTGAATACGACCCAGGTATCCTCCGCCAGTCCCGTCTCGCGGAGAGTGTTCAAGATTTGCCCCACGGACCGGTCAATCTCCTCGATCACGTCGCCGTAGAGGCCGCGGAGACTGCGACCCGCGAACTCGGGAGACCGAAACAGCGGGACATGCGGCATGTTGTGGGCAAGGTAGAGGAAGAAGGGCTTGTCGCGGTTGGCCTGAATGAACCGTACGCCTTCCTCGGTGTATCGCTGCGTCAGGGTCGTCTGGTCGGCGGGCCGTTCGATGATCTCCTCGTTCTTCATCAAGGGCACGTTCCAGAAGGAGATTTGCGGGGCGAGGAAGGCTTGCCGGCCGGGCGGCGCCGAGGCGACTCGATCCATGTCATTCGAATAGGGAAGGCCGAAGTATTGGTCGAAACCTTGCCGGGTCGGAAGATATTGCGGGAGGTGGCCGAGATGCCATTTGCCGACGCAGGCGGTGGCATATCCCCGCTCGGAGAGAATCTCCGCGATGGTGATTTCATCGGCGGGCAGTCCGCCGGCCGAGTCGGGGAAGAGTACGCGGCGGGTGTCCGAACACATGCCGCTGCGGATCGGGAGCCTCCCCGTCATCAAGCCTGCTCGACTGGGAGTGCAGACCGAGGCCGCCACGTAGAAGCTGGTCCATTTTTGCCCCTCCACGGCCATTCGATCCAAATGAGGTGTGTGGATCGTCGGGTGCCCCCATCCGGCGATGTCCCCGTATCCCATGTCGTCGGCGAAGATGATGATCAGATTCGGGAGGCGACGCGGGGCGGAAGTCCCCGTCGGCGCTTCTTCCGCCCGGGTCGGCGCTGCGGAAATCCAGGCGAACGACGCGGCCAAAGGCATCAGCAACAACATGCGAACAAGGATCGGCATGGCTGAAATACTCCTCTTCGCAATCGGGAAGGAGCGGGCAATCGGGAAGGACCGGCCCGTCGCCGGCTTGGTCGTCCATTAGTTTTACTGCGCAGGACAAGAAGCTGGGCAAACTGGGATACGCAGCTTTGTGAGTCTGCGTATGATCGGTAAGCCGGTTTCGGCGATCCTGCGGAGTAAAATTACGCTTCGGCAAGGCGGCCGCAAAGATAGGCTCCGGCCTTGATCCTCCACAGTATGCACCTCGGCAACATAGGATACAAGCCATAGGGTCGGCTTCCTCGCCGTTCCGGGCAGCGTTGTTGGGGCCGATGACGTCACGGTTGATTCCCATGCCGGGGACGGATTATGTTGAAGCGTTGTTTCGCGCGGTCTCCCGGGGCGCGTGATGCGGCAGACCGCGGTCGGTTGCCGATGATGCAACTCCTGCCATCCATGGGCGGCGGGGACGGCCGGCCGTACTGTTTGGAAAGACTCGACGCCGATGCGGCAGATTATCGCGATCGTTCGCCCCTTCGTCGCGGAAAGGGTTCTGGAGTCGCTCAGAAACGCTCCCGTGGAAGCCTTTACCGTTTGCGAGGTGAAGGGCTTTGGGCGGCAAAAGCATTACCTCGAGGAGTATCGCGGCGGGGACTACGCATTCGCCTTCCTGCCCAAGGTGGAGATTACGCTGTGGGTCGATGACCTGCGGGCGGAAGAGGTGATACGGTTGGTAGTGCAACAGGCCCGGAGCGGACGGATGGGGGACGGCAAGGTCTTTGTCCTGGCTTCCGAGACGGCGGTCATCGACCTCGCGTCGCCGCGGATTCGTGGGACGGGCGGAGCGGGCGCGTGACGCCCCGGTTCGGCCGGGGAGGCGTAAGAGCCGATGCCGCAAGGCTCTGGGAAATCGCCGCAAATCGAGTTAGGCAAATTGAAAGTGCGGCAACAAGGCCGCGTGGAGGCGGATTGGTGAAATGGAACGTCAGCCGGTAGTTTGATGAGAAAGGCGGAACGGTATGTTGGGCGGCCATTGCAGCCTGCGCGAGTATATGGACCGGTTAGCGAGCGAGCTGCATAAGCTCGATGCAGAGGCCCTGGACGACCTGTCGGCGATGATTGTTTCGGCCTGGGAGAAGGGGACGAACGTCTTCGTTTGCGGCAACGGGGGGTCCGCGGCGACGGGTTCGCACCTTGCGCAAGACCTGGCGAAGGGGGTTATCCGCGAAAGCGATCTCTTGAGCGGTTCCATGCGAAGAATCCGCTCCATCAGCCTTACGGCCAATATGGCTTGGTTGACGGCCCTGGCCAACGATCTCGGATACGAGCACGTCTTCGTCCAACAACTGGCGAATTACGCGCAAGCCGGCGACCTGCTGATCGCGATCAGCGGTTCCGGCAACAGTCCGAACATCGTCCGAGCCGTGGAATGGGCCGACGGCCACGGTCTGGTCACCTACGGGATGACCGGTTTCGACGGCGGGGCCTTGAAACGTTTGCAACAAAAGGGCCTGCACGTGGCCCTCGA
>JAAZNR010000175.1 GCA_012798155.1 Thermogutta sp.
AAGGGAGCGGCATTAAATCGAGGCCGCTTCATGGGCGAGGGATCGCATCGCGGCCGCGGGTGAGGAGGAATCGGGGAGGCGATGGAATGACGGCCGGCACCGTTTGCTGGGAAGATACGCAACTCCATTTAGAAGCATTGAAGCAGACGGTCGACTCCGCGCTGGACGAGTTCACGCGACTGCCGGAAGACTGCCCCTCTCGGCTACGCGAGGCCATGCGCTATAGCCTCTTGGCCGAGGGAAAGCGTTTGCGTCCTCTTTTGGTCCTGCTTGCCGCCGAGGCCTGCGGGGGGCGCGTCTCGGACGCCCTTCCGGCGGCCTGTGCCGTGGAGATGATCCACGCGTATTCGCTGATCCATGACGACCTGCCGGCCATGGACGATGACGATCTGCGGCGGGGAAGGCCCGCCTGTCATCGCCAATTCGATGAGGCCACGGCGATTTTGGCAGGTGATGCGCTTTTGACGCTTGCCTTTGAGGTGTCGGCTAAGCATACTTCGCCTAGGGAGAGGGCGGGGGAGTGTTGCGCCCTGCTGGCCGAGGCCGCCGGTCCCTGCCGTATGGTCGGCGGCCAGATGGATGATATCCTTGCCGAAAGGGGCGGGCACTCGCTGGAATTATTGGAACGCATTCATCGGCGGAAGACGGGCGCGTTGATCGAGGTCTCCTTGGTGCTGGGCGCGGTCCTCGCCGGGGCGGATGAGCGGCAACGCCGCGCCTTGGCCGAGTACGGTCGGTGTCTGGGCCTGGCCTTCCAGATCACGGATGATCTTCTGGACGTGGAAGGGGAAGAGGGCAGGGTAGGGAAGCGGCTTGGGAAGGATCAGGACCGAAGAAAACTCACCTTTCCGGGGCTGCTGGGGATAGCAGAGAGTCGCCGCCGCGCGGCGGACGCGGTCGAGCAGGCGTGCCGGGCCGTCGAGGCGTTCGGCGCGGATGCTCGCCATCTGAAGGCCCTGGCTCGTTCTATCGCGGAGCGGAAGCGTTGATGGATTCCTTGCTTTCTCGCATCAATTCGCCTGCGGATCTGAAAGAGCTGTCGGTCGCCCAATTGCAGCAGTTGGCGGCGGAAATGCGCGAGGCCATGTGCCGCCTGTTGGGGACGCGGTCGGCCCATTTCGCCTCGAACTTGGGCGTCATCGAGCTGACGCTGGCCCTCCACACGGTCTTCGACTTCGAGCGCGATCGCCTGATCTGGGACACCGGCCATCAAATCTATCCGCACAAAATGGTCACCGGCCGGTATCCGCTCTTCCACACGATCCGGACCAAGGGCGGGCTGATGGGCTATCCCAACCCCGCCGAAAGTCCCTACGATCTCTTCGTGACGGGCCACGCCGGATGCAGCATCTCGACCGGGGTGGGGCTGAAGTGCGGCGACGACCTCCTGCGGCCCGACGAAAACCGGCACGTGGTGGTGGTGATCGGCGACGGCGCGTTCCCCTCGGGCATCGTCTTCGAAGCCATGAACCACGCCGGTTGGTTGAAGAAACCGCTGACCGTCGTCTTGAACGACAATAAGATGTCCATTTGTCAAAGGGTCGGCGGGGTCGCCGAGTATCTCGACCGGCTGCGGATGATGCCGCTGTACTCGGGTTTGAAGCACGAACTTTATCGTTTGTTGGGGAAGGTCCCCCTGGTCGGCGACTCCATGGAGAAGCTCTTCGACCAACTCCGGGATGCGGTCAAAGCCGGGATGTTGGGGGGGATGCTGTTCGAGGAGCTGGGATTCCACTATGTAGGGCCGGTGGACGGGCACAGCCTGGCGGCCCTGCAAAAATATCTCCGCATGGTGCAGCAATACCCCGGCCCGGTCCTCCTGCACGTCATCACCGAAAAGGGGCACGGTTTCCCGCCGGCGGAAAAGGATCCGCGGACGTTTCACGCCCCGGCCCCCTTCGAGCGCGTCAACGGCGGCGAGGTGCAGTTCCGCAACGGGGCGTCCGTTTCCTATACGGAGGCCGCCCGCGACGCCGTCTTGGCCGCCATGGAGGCCGACCCGCGCGTGGTGGTCATTACCGCGGCGATGTGCCAGGGCAATATGCTGGAGCCGGTGCGGGACCGCTTCCCGGAACGTTTCTTCGACGTCGGCATTTGCGAATCTCACGCGGTAGGGCTGGCCTGCGGGATGGCCAAGGCCGGGCTGCGGCCGATCGTGGATATCTACAGCACGTTTCTGCAACGGGCGTACGACCAGATCTTCCAAGAGGCGTCCCTGCAAAACCTGCCCATCGTGTTCATGTTGGATCGGGCGGGCGTGGTCGGCGCCGACGGCCCCACCCATCACGGCGTGTTCGATATCGCCTACCTCCGCCCGTTCCCCAACCTCACGGTAATGGCCCCGGCAGACACCACCGAGATGCTGCCCATGCTGAAGTTCGCGTTGCAGCATGACGGTCCGGCCGCCATTCGTTACCCCAAGGCGAAGGCCGAACGGGTGCCCCGGCCGCTGAACCCGGTATGCCACGGAAAGGGTGAGTGGGTGCGCCCCGGACGGCACGGCGTCATCCTTTGCTGCGGGGCGCTCTTGGGCACCTGCCTCCAGGCCGCCGAATTGCTGGCAAGCGAGGGCTGGGACTTCGGGCTGATCAATGTTCGGTTCGTCAAACCGCTGGATCGGGAATTGGTTCTGGATGCCGTGCGGAAATTCGCCGTGGCGGTTACCGTCGAGGAGGGCGTCTTGCAAGGCGGCTTCGGCAGCGCGGTCCTGGAAGCCGCCAATGACGCCGGGCTGGAGACCTCGCATATCCGCCGGTTGGGTATCCCGGACCGTTATATCCAGCACGCCGAACGGGCCGAACAATTGGAAGAGCTGGGGCTGACTCCCCGCGCTATCGCGGATATGTGTTCGCAGATGGCCGCCGAGCGCGGCTTGGTCCGCCCGATTCGTCCGGCGAAAGCGATTCCGTGAGCCTATTCAGAATCGGCGACGATACGGCCGGCACGGACGCTGGACAGCAAGTCGAGGAACCAGGCCGTTCTGCCGATTCGTCAACCAGCTCCTGCGGATTTGTCAGGTCCGGGGGGGGAACCGTTTCATGAACGTAATCGTGCTGGGGTTTGGGGGGCGCGAAGACGTAAGGATTCAAGCCGAACGCCTGTTGCCGGTGATCGAACACTATGCCCAAATCACGGCGGTCGACTTCGGCGGCGAAGTCGATCTGTCCGAGTTGCCCGCCGACTACGTGATCGTCTTGGGCGGCGACGGTTCGATCCTTCGCGCTGCGCGACAGATGGGACGGCGGCAGTTGCCGGTGATAGCGGTCAATTTGGGAAAGCTCGGTTTTCTGGCCGATGTCTCGCCCGACGAACTGGAGCCGGTCTTGGCCCTGGCCGAAAAGGGACCGCTGCCCGTGGTCGAACACTTGATGTTGGACTGCGGCCTGATCCGCAACGGGGAGCCGGTGCTTCAGGAGTTGGTATTGAACGAGGCCGCCATTCTCAACGGGCCGCCCTTCGGCATTCTGGATGTCGAGTTCACCGTGGACGGGGAACCCGCGACCGTGTACAGCGGCGACGGCCTGATCGTCGCCACGCCCGTCGGCTCCACGGCACATTCCCTCTCCGCCGGGGGGCCGATCCTGCGGAAGGACCTGGAGGCCATTTTGATTTGTCCCATCAGCCCGCACACGCTGTCGAACCGTCCGGTAGTGGACTCGGTGGACCGCGTTTACGAGTTTTCGGTGCGCCGACCGCAAGAGCACACGATGCTCGTGGCGGACGGCCGGACCGTAGCGACGGTCCTGCCCGGTGATCGGGTGCGGGTCTCGCGGGCGGAGCCTCGTTTCCGCTTGGTGCGTCCGCCGGGACACAGCTACTATCGAACGCTCCGCGAGAAACTAGGCTGGGGCGGTCGCATTCGATCCAAATGGCAGGATTAATGCTTTGTCACAGGTAAAAATGCCGATTGGCAGTAGGGCCGTTTCTGCGGAATCTGCCGGGACGTGCTCACAAGCTCGCACCTCGGCTAATCCTAAAATTAAGCTGTAACAAAGCACGAGCGACGTTTGCCGATCACGCCTGCGGCCCATGCCGACCGGGTCGATCGTGG
>JAAZNR010000176.1 GCA_012798155.1 Thermogutta sp.
AACCTGCCCGTGGATACGGTCATCATCGCGATCGTGGATCAGGTGCACGTGAAGGACGCGTGCGTGTACAGCAAGGACGGAGGCCGCGGGGCCTGAAGGGCGTCGCGGTTCGGTATGGCCGGACCGCAAGGCGGTCGGCCGGGAGAAATATCCGTGGAACGAAGGCGTTCCGATGCCGGCCTTTAGGGCGATGACGGAAGCGACGAAGGCGTTTGCGCCGTAGGAACCGGCCCGCAAGCGGCGGCATTCGGCCGCTGATGTCACCACGGCCGGCGGCAGTTCAGAGGTGACGGCGCAAACGGCGGTAAGCAACGACACATCTCGATCGCCGAGCAATGCGGCGAGTTCCGTGAGGAGCGGTATGATGCAAATCAATGAGAGCCTGGTGCGTTCGGTGGTGGACGAAGTGATTCAGCGGCTGAAGAACAACGGTTCGGGGTCGCTGCCGGCGGCGCCCGGCCCGGCCGTCCGCAGTTATCAGGGACGCCTGGGATTGTTCACGGACGTGGAGGAGGCCGTGGCCGCGGCTACGGAGGCCTTCGATCGGCTCTCGCGGTGCACGATCGAAGAGCGGAAGCGGGCGATCGATCACATCCGCCGCATTTCCGTCGAACAGTGCGTCGAACTGGGCACGATGGAAATGGAGGAGACCAAGCTCGGGCGATTGCCGCACAAGATCGAGAAGCTCAAGACGCTCGGCGAACGATCGCCCGGCGTGGAATTCTTACGCAGCGAGGTCTTCAGCGGCGACCACGGCTTGACCGTGATCGAACACGCTCCTTTCGGCGTCATTGGGGCGATCACACCGGTGACGCATTCCTTGCCCACGATCACCGGGAACGCCGTCAACATGTTGGCGGCGGGCAACACCGTGGTCTTCAATCCCCATCCCAGCGGCAAGCGCGTGGCGACCGAAGGCGTGCGGCGGTACAACCAGGCGATCTATCGCGATCTGGGCGTGGACAACTTGATGTGCGTCATCACGGAACCGACGTTGGAGACGGCCAACGCGATCTTCAAGCATCGCAATATCGCGCTGTTGTGCGTGACGGGCGGTCCCGGCCTGGCCAGGGCGGCCATGCAGCAGGCCAAGAGGGCGGTCGTGGCCGGCCCGGGCAATCCGCCCGTGGTGGTCGACGAGACCGCCGATCTGGATCGCGCCGCCCGCTGCATCATTCAAGGCGGGGCATACGACAACAACCTCCTGTGCATCGGCGAAAAACAGGTCTTCGCCGTGGAAAGCATCTTCGACGATTTGACGGCCGCCATGGAACGCGCCGGGGCCGTGCGGCTCACCGCCTCGGAGATCGAAGCCTTGACCGCCAAGGCCGTCACGGCCGTGGGCGACGGCAAGGACCGCCACGACGTCCCCGTCAAGGAGTTCATCGGTCGAGACGCCGCGGTGCTGGCCAAGGCGGCGGGACGTCGGATACCGGATGACGTGGAATTGATCTTCGGCGAGACGGCGTTCGAGCATCCCTTCGTTCAGATCGAACAAATGATGCCGTTCGTGCCCTTCGTCCGCTGCCGAAACGTGGACGAAGCCATCGAAATGGCCCGGCTCAGCGAGCACGGCTTCCGGCACACGGCTATCATCCATTCCCGCGACGTGGTCAACATGACGAAGATGGGGCGGGCCTTGGATACGACGATCTTCGTGAAGAACGGACCCAGCATGGCAGGTTTGGGCCTCGGCGGGGAAGGCTATATCTCCTTCTCCATCGCCGGCCCGACCGGAGAAGGGATCACGACCCCGCTGACGTTCACCCGGGAACGCCGTTGCGCGATGATCGACAGCCTGCGAATTTTGGGACGCTGAAATGGGCCGTTCCCTTGTTGCCTGCAAAACGGCGGTGAAAACCGGGTGACCCCGTGAAAGGAAGGAAGGCACGGTTCGTTATGTTGGCGGGACGCGTGGTGGGCACGGCGACGGCCACGATCAAGCACCCTTCCATGAAGGGTTGGCGGCTGCTGTTGGTTCAACCCACGGCCGCCGACGGCCGCTCCCCCGACGGCGACCCGGTCCTGGCGGTGGATCACCTGGGAGCGGGTATCGGGAATCAGGTCATCATTTCCAGCGACGGCAAGCACACGCAATCCGTCTTGAATGACAAGAAGACGCCCGTCCGTTGGGCGATAATCGGAATCGCCGACTGATGCAACAGTTCCAGGACATACCGGACAGCGCGACTTTGGAACGCATCGTGCGCGAGGTGCTGGCTGCGCTGGCAGCGGACACGGTCGCGAGCGGCGCCGCGGCGGAGGATCGCGCGCCGGCGAGTGCGGCTGCCGAGCCGAACCCGGCTGATGCGGTTCCAGCCGCGGCGGCTCCCCGGGCGCGGATCGTTTCCACTCGCGACGGGGAACTTGCGGTCCCGGAACGCGTCGTGACGGTGGCCGCCCTGGATGGTCGGCTGGAGGGCATTCGTCGTCTCTTGCTCCAGCCGGGAGCGATCTTGACGCCCGCGGTTCGGGACCTTTTGCGGCAACGGCGAATCGTGGTGACCTACGGGCCGGTCCCCAAGTCGGTCGGTGTCGCGGGCGCGGCCGGCGCCGAAACCATCCCCGAATCGGCGGCCGATGCCCTGCCGATCGTCCTGGTGACGCGGCGTATTTCGGCCGCGCAACTGAGCGGTCTGTTTCGCGGGGAAGATTTGAAGATCATGCCGGAGGAGATGGATTGCGTGGTCCGCGCCTCGCAGCGGGCGGCGGAGGCGGTTCGCCGACCGGGCGGCCGGGCCGTCGTGGTGACCTCGCTCATCGCGGCCGGCGTTTGTTTGGCCAATCGCTTGAGCGGCGTCCGGGCCGTGGCGGCCAGACGGCCGAACGAAGTCGCCCTGGATGCCGCGGCGGTGGGTGCCAACGTCCTCGTGGCCGATGCACGGCAGGGCGTGTTTCAAGTCAAACGGATGATCGTGGAGTTCGCTCGCGCGCCTCGCCAATGCCCCGAGGCCTTGGCCCCACATTTGAGCTGAACTGAACTGAGCTGAGCTGAGCACCGAGGAGCTGAGCTGAGCAGCGAGCGACGGAATCGCCCAGGGAGGGCTTGACGTGCGAGTGGGAAGAGTGGTCGGGAAGGTGACCTTGAATCGAGCACATCCCTCCCTTCGCGGAGCGGTCTTGAAAATGGTCGTGCCGTTATCGTTGGACAACCTCTTGGGCAAGCTCCCCGCGCAGGCCGAGGAATTGGTCGTTTATGATGAGACTTCGTCGCACGAAGGTTGCTACGTCGCCTTCAGCGAGGGGCGGGAGGCGGCCCAGCCGTTCGACGAGCCGAAGCCCGTCGATGCCTATGCCGCGGCCATCCTGGATCACATCGAAGTCCGCCCCTTGCCCGAGTGACGGACGCGATGAGGGCGGCGGCGAAACCGGAGAAACGGAGATAAGGGAGATCGGAAACGATGTTGAACGTGCATAAGATCAAGCAAGAGATCTGCGAAATCGGCGACCGGTTGTACAAGCGCGGGTTTGCCGCCGCCAACGACGGGAATATCTCGTACCGCATCGGCGAGAACGAGGTGCTGTGCTCGCCCACGATGATATGCAAGGGCTTCATGAAGCCCGACGATCTGTGCACCGTGGATATGGAAGGCAAGCAGATCGCGGGAAGGCGGAAGCCCACCAGTGAAATCAAGCTGCATCTGGCGATCATGAAGTCTCGGGCGGACATCAAGTCCGTGGTGCACTGCCATCCGCCGCACGCGACCGCCTTTGGAATCGCGAGGGAGGCCGTGCCCATGTGCGTTCTGCCCGAGGTGGAGATTTTCCTGGGCGAGGTTCCCATCGCGCGCTATGCCACGCCGGGTTCGCAAGAGTTCGCCGATACCATCCTGCCCTTCGTGCAGAAGAGCAATGTGATCATCTTGGCGAATCACGGGACGGTCAGCTTCGGCGACACGGTGGAGCGGACCTATTGGTACACCGAGATTCTGGACGCCTACTGCCGCATGTTGATGCTGGCGCTGAGCCTGGGGCGTGTCAATTACTTCACGGAACCCGAGGCCAAGGCCCTTTTGGACTTGAAGGAGAAGCTGGGCCTCAAGGACCCGCGGGCGGAACTCCAGAACTGCGAATTGTGCGCCAACGACGTGTTCCGTGACAGTTGGAAAGAAAGCGGCGTGGCTCAGCAGGTCTTCCATCCGCCGCGGTTCGGGGAAGGCGCCTGTGCGCTGCGCTCCACTACCTCCACGAATCCCAACGGCGATGGAAAAGCCGCGCACGACGACGATCGCGAGGCATTGATCCAGGCCATCACCGATCGCGTCATGCAGGCCTTGCAGTCCGGATCCGGAACGCGGGCGTAGCGACTCTGCGACTCTCTCAGACGCCGTTGTGGGCGGGGGGACCTCTTTCTGAACGAGCGGCGGCCGCCGTGATGGGCGGCCGTTGCCGCATCATCCTTGGCGGAGATGCCGCTGCGGGGATGAGCGACCGTTTGCGGCGGAAAGTCCGCGCGGCCGCTCTCTTTCTCGCGCCCCGCCCGCGAACTTCGCGGCGCCCATCTTGACTGCGGCTTTCCCCCCGGCTACGGTAAGGGCGGTTGTTGGCACCCGTTTGCGATTCGTCTGTCCCGCCGGTCAGGGAGCCGCTTGCCATGTCTCTTTGCATCCTCGGACTTCGTTCTCGCGACTGCGGCCGCTCGCGGGCCGCGGCGCATCTCATCGGGGCGGCCTTGATCGTAGGGATTTCCGCATCTTGGGCGGACGCCGGACAGCAGGAATCGTCCAACCTCTCGGACGGCGGGCCGCCTTCCTCCGCGGCCGTGCGCTGCTTGCTGATCACGGGCGAAGACTATCCGGGCCATAAGTGGCAAGAGACGGCGCCCGTTCTCGTCGAGGCCTTGTCGCAGGGCGGCAAGATTCGCGTGGAGGTACTCGACAAGCTTGCCGAAATGGAGCGGGTGGATTGGTCGCGTTACGATACCGTCGTGATGCACTTCAAGAACTACGATCCCAAGGTGCCCGGCCGAGCGGCCTTCGACGGTTTGGATCGCTTCGTGAAGAACGGAGGCGGCTTGGTGCTGGTGCATTTCGCCTGCGGGGCGTTTCAGGAATTCAAAGACGATTTTGAAAAGTTGGCCGGTCGCGTTTGGGATCCGAGCCTCCGCGGGCACGACCCGCACGGCGCCTTCCGGGTCGTAATCGTGGATCCGGAGCACCCCGTCACGAAGGGGCTGAAGGATTTCGAGACGGTCGATGAGTTGTACACCTGCTTGTCCGGCGAGACGTCCATCCATGTGCTAGCGCAGGCCGTCTCGCGCGTGGACGGCCGCGTCTATCCGATAGCGTTCACGCTGAACGCCGGCAAAGGCCGGGTCTTTCATTGTGTTTTGGGCCATGACGTTCAAGCTCTACGCAATTCCCACGTACAAGAGCTGTACCGTCGCGCTTGCTTGTGGACGGCCGGGCGGTAGATGCAACGCCGGATGGCTTTTTTCGCCTCGCAAGCGTTGACGAGCGTACTTGGCACAGCATGAGAGGAGCGGAGACAGACATGCAAATCAGTTTTCACACGGATGCCTTCAATTCTTCCTACTGGAACTTCGAGAAGTGCCTGCAATGGGCCCAGGCGCACGACGTCCATCTGATCGAGTGCGGCGTGATCGACGGCGTGAGTTGGATTTATGGTTTGGGTTATCAACCGCATGTGGCGTTGTACGAGGACCCCCTGTTGCTGCGGCGCAAAATGGAGAAGTACGGCGTAGCCTTTTCCCAGATCGACGCCGCGTATCCGCTGTCGGGCAAGGATGGGCCGCTCTACGGCGTGCCTTACGTCCTCAACGCCATCCGCTGGGCAAAATTGGCGGGTTGCCCCAGAATCGCCACCACCGACGGCTTGGATCGCCCGGAAGGGCTTTCCGACGATGAGGCGATGGCACTCATGCGGCGAAGCTACGAGCAAATCCTCGAGGTCGCGGAGGCCTATGAAATCACGATCAATATCGAAGTGCACGGGTATTTCACCACCAATCCGGACCGCTTGGCCGAGATGCTGGATTTCCGCGACAGCCCCTACTTGCGGATGAATCTCGACACGGGCAATTCCTTCATCGCGGGACAAGACCCGGTGGAATTCGCGCGGCGGTTCGCTCCGCGGATTCATCATGTCCACGTCAAGGACGTGAGCCGATCATTGGCGGCGGCGGTTCGCGGACAGGAGACGGGAATAGCGGTCAGTTACTGTGCGATCGGCGAGGGCGTGAATGCCGCCAACATCCGCGAGGTTCTGACGATCCTCCGCGATCACGGTTATAGCGGTCCCTTGTGCATGGAATGCGAAGGTCAGGGCGGGCCGATGATCGAGCGATCCTTGCAGTGGTTGAGAAGCACGCTCCGGGAGCTGGGCATTCCGGAGGAATCCGGGGCTCCGGCCGCGTGACGGATTTCGCGATCCGCCTGCGGCCTGCCGGAGCCGGAGTTGCGAGGCAAGACCTCCAAGCGATAGGGTAGCCGTTTACGGAGAATATCCCGATTCTCCCGGCAAAGTCCGCGAAGATGGGACTCTCCCTTTCCGACGTGAAGGGGCCGGGTGCGTTTCTCAGCCTATAACGGCTCGCAAGACGTGCCTGCCGCCGCCCACAAACGGCTACCGATAAGAAAAACGACCCTCGAACCGGCGGTTTGGGGATGATTCGATCGGAAGGCGGACTTGAAGTTTCTTTACCGGAGTTCGAACCATGAAAGAGCAGGCAGCCCCCCAGTCTTCGTTGACGCGGCGTACCTTCTTGGAAAAATCGGCGGTCGGGACGGCGGCCGTCTTCAGCGGAGCGGCCTTGGCCCGCGGCGTCCACGCCGCCGGGAGCGACGTGATTCGGGTGGGAATGATCGGTTGCGGCGGGCGCTGCTCGGGCGCCGCGGCGCAGGCCCTCAATGCCGGACCGGATGTCCGCTTGGTCGCCATGGCGGACGTTTTCGAGGCCAAGGTCAACGCCGCCTACGAGAATCTGCGTGCTCGGGCGCCGGATCGCGTCGTCGCGGACGCCGATCACCGCTTCACGGGTTTGGACGGCTATAGGAAGGTCATCGAGGCCTCCGACGTGGTCCTCATCGCCTGCGCCTCCAAGTTCCATCCCATGTATGCCGAGGAGGCCGTCAAGGCCGGCAAGCACGTCTTCGTGGAAAAACCGCACGGCATCGACCCGGTCGGCGTGCGGCGGATGCAGGCCGCCTGCGATCTGGCTGAGGAAAAGGGGCTGAGCCTCGTCTCGGGCCTGCAAAGCCGCTTCGACGTGGGTTGGCAGGAGACGATGAAACGGATCCACGACGGCATCATCGGCGATATCGTCGCGGTTCAGGCGATGTTCCTCCGCGGGCCGTACCAAGTCATGGCCCGCAAGCCCGAGCACTCCGAACTCCAATTCCAGTTCTGGAATTGGTACCACTTCTGCTGGCTCTCCGGGGACGACGTCCCCCAATCGCTGGTTCACAATATGGACCGGGTGACCTGGGCGCTGCAGGAGGAGATGCCGGAGTGGGCATTCGGCTTAGGTGGGCGGGCCGCCTCGTTCGGGGAAGGGCTGGGCGACATGTACGACAATCAGACCGTCGTCTACGAATACCCCAGCGGCGCCCGCGTCTACGCCATGTGCCGCACCCAAAACGGGACCTACGGCAACTCCGGCGACATCATCATGGGCAGCAAGGGCGTTTGTTATCTGGGACAAAAACGGATCAAAGGCGAGACGAATTGGAAGTTCGAGGGGCAGCAAAACGACCCCTATCAGACCGAGATCAACACGCTCATGGATTCGGTCCGTAAAGGGACGCCGTACAATAGCGGTAACCACATGGCCAAGAGCACGATGGTCACCGTGCTGGGGCAGTTGGCGGTTTACACGGGCCAGGCCTTGCGATTCGACGAAGTGTCGGCCATGGACTTCGCCTATCGCCCCTTGCCGGAAGAGGCTACGCTGACGATGGATCCGCCCACGCTGCCCGACCCGACGGGCAACTATCCCCTGCCCAAGCCGGGCATCAGCAGCCTGGAGTGGATTGCCGGACCGCGCCGGCCGTAAAGGCGAGGCCCCGGCCTATTCGAACTCAAACCGGAGACGAATCTCCGCCGCTCGCGGCCGATGGGGACTGACGTTCCCAACGGCGCCTTGGGGGCGAGGCGGATCGGCACGCGATTCGACGCGCGGGGTGGCCGGCCGGCGGTGCAGCGCAGCGAAGTCCTCGGTGGCGCAGCGGTCCCGTTTCAATAGACCCCCGGCGTCGCGGCCGACAAAATCGCGTAACCGTTCACGAGGACCGCCCCGATGCCCGCGGGGAAGCCTGCAAAGACGGGACTGCTTGCTTCGTATGTGAATCGGCTGGGTACCTGTTTGGTTTTGCAAGGGCTCAGGGACGGCTACGTGGAATGAAAGGATGGGAACGCAGGGAACGCAGAGTTGCGGCCTATCAATTTTTCTCTCTCCGCGTCCTCTGCGCGCTCTGCGTTTCAAAAACAGCCTCTGCGCCTCCGCGTTGCAATGACAGACCGGGCACAGGGGCGTGGCGGCCGACAAAATCGTTACCCGCGACTTGTTCCGCCCCGGAAAAAGGTCCAGAATAACCGGCTGGCTTTCGTGACCGGACCCGCCGGGGCTGTGAGAACATGCTGGCAAAACTTACGACCTTGACCCTCCTTGGGATCGACGCCGTCCCGGTGGAGGTGGAAGTGGATGTTTCGCCTTCCGGGCTGGCCAAGACGGTGATCGTCGGATTGGCGGAGGCCTCCGTCCGCGAGAGCACCCATCGCGTCGATCGGGCGATTGTGAACTCGGGGTTCGAGAGGCCGGAGAATCGCACCATCATCAATCTGGCGCCGGCCGACTTGCCCAAGGAGGCGGCCTCGTTCGATTTGCCGATCGCGCTCGGCATTTTGGCGGCAGGGGGGCAACTCGATCCCCTCCGCCTGGCGGATTATGCCGTCGTAGGAGAATTGGCCCTGGACGGGACCGTCCGGCCGATTCGCGGGGCCTTGTCCATGGCTATGACCTTGGCCAAGGCGGGCCGCTGCCGCGGCATCGTCGTCCCGCGCTACAACGCGCCGGAGGCCGCCATCGTCGAGGATATCGATGTGATCCCCGTCGATTCCCTGACCCAGGCCGTGGCATTCTTGGGCGGAACCCTGGAGATTCCGCCTCATCCCTCCCAGTTGGAGGAGCTGTTCCATCGCTACGCCGCCTACGAGGACGACCTGGCGGACGTGCGCGGGCAGGAGATGGCCAAGCGGGCGCTGATCGTTGCCGCGGCGGGGGGCCACAA
Organism: Thermogutta sp.; assembly: GCA_012798155.1. Lineage (GTDB taxonomy): Bacteria > Planctomycetota > Planctomycetia > Pirellulales > Thermoguttaceae > Thermogutta. The sequence goes on from JAAZNR010000176.1 coordinate 9,249, forward strand.
TCTCCTCATGGTGGGGCCGCCCGGCTCCGGAAAGACCATGCTGGCGCGGCGCTTGCCCACCATCTTGCCCGACCTGACTCCCGCCGAATCCATCGAGACCACGCGCATCTACAGTGCTTTGGGCAAGGTCCAGCCGGACAAGCCGCTGTTGGCGGTCCGGCCGTTTCGCGCTCCGCATCACACCATCAGCGATGCCGGGCTGGTCGGCGGGGGATCCACGCCCACGCCCGGCGAGATCAGCCTGGCCCACAACGGCGTCCTCTTTCTGGACGAATTGCCGGAATTCAACCGCCGGACCTTGGAGGTGCTCCGTCAGCCCTTGGAGGAACGGACGGTGACCATCGCTCGGGCGAGCTTCAGTACGACCTTTCCCGCGAACTTCATGTTGGTGGCGGCGCTCAATCCTTGCCCCTGCGGATATCGCGGCGATCCCCGCCGCCAGTGCCACTGCACGGTACCGCAGATCGAGCGCTACATGGCCAAGATATCCGGGCCGCTTCTGGATCGCATCGACATCCATTTGGAGGTCCCGGCGGTGCCCTTTCAGGAGCTGTCCGGGGGGCGGGACGGGACCTCCAGCGCGGAGGCGCGGGGCGTGGTGATCGAGGCTCGCCGGCGGCAGCAACGACGTTTGCAGGGGAGCCGCGCGCGATGCAACGCCGAAATGTCCCACCAGCAGATCCGCAAACATTGCAAGTTGGGGAGCACCGCCAAATCGCTGCTCCAGGCGGCGATGACGGAGCTGGGGCTTTCCGCCCGGGCGCACGACAAGATCCTCCGCGTGGCGCGAACCATCGCCGACTTAGATGGAAGCGACGACATCGGCGAAGTCCACGTCAGCGAGGCGATTCAGTACCGCATGTTGGACCGCAACATTTTTCGCTGAGGCCGAGCCTCCGGTCGCTCCGGTCCCTTCGCAGAGTAAGGCGGAGAACCGAAAAGGCCGGATCCCTCTTTCGGTGGCGTGAGGGGACATTTCTCATGGTTTCACAAGGGAGACGTTTCCCTTGGTTGCTGACACGC
>JAAZNR010000177.1 GCA_012798155.1 Thermogutta sp.
AAGTTGTTGGCCTATAACCAAGCGTTTCGGGCGGGCATCGAGGGGACTATTTCGGGCCTGAAACGCGCCTTTCGCTGGTTTCGCTGCTATTTTCGGGGATTGAAGGGTTTTGCCCGCAATGTCGGGCTGGGCGTCTTCTGCCACAACCTGATCGTGCTCGCCGGACGCCGGTCCGGCTGAGCACCGCAACGAGTATCCACGAGGTTTCGCGATCATGCGAGGAGTGATACTCCGCGCCGAGACAAGCCTTCTTCGCCTATTCCGGCCATGGACGCCGCTCAAGGGGGCCGATCTCCCGGCGCCAATGACTGTCCGCATGCTACGTCCCGCCTCCAAGTCGCCTCACGTCGCGCACAACTGACCTTCCGCAACAGAAACGAATTCAGCGGCTTGGAATCTTCGGTCGTCGGTGCGCGGCCCGGCGTCTGGGGCGATTCGAGTCAAACACCGTGGGCGGCCAACCACCGCTCGGCATCCAGGGCCGCCATGCAGCCGCCGGCCGCCGCCGTCACCGCTTGCCGGTAGTAATCGTCGCTCACGTCTCCCGCCGCGAAGACGCCTTCCACGCTGGTGTAGGTGCGGAAGGGCTTGACCCGCTTGACGTAGCCTTTGTCGGTCAGTTCGAGTTGGCCCCGTAGAAAGTCGGTGTTGGGGGTGTGTCCGATGGCCAAAAACATCCCGCGGACCTCCAGCGTCAGGTCGTCTTCCCCCGCGGTGCTTTTCAATCGGATGCCGGTGACGCCGTTTTCGTCGTCGCCCAGGACCTCCTCCACGACGCGATTCCAGACGATCTGGATCTTGGGGTTATTCATGGCGCGTTCGGCCATGATCTTGGATGCCCGCAGGGCGTCGCGCCGATGCACCAAATAGACCTTGGCGGCATGGTGCGTCAGATAGGTCGCCTCTTCCACGGCGGAATCGCCGCCGCCGATGACGGCCACCGGCTGATTGCGAAACCGCGGCAGGGCGCCGTCGCACACGGCGCAGGCGCTGACGCCGCGATTCTTGAACCGCTGCTCGGAAGGCAAATCGAGGTAGTTCGCGCGAGCCCCCGTCGCCACGATCACGGCATGGGCTTGGTATTCCTTGTCGTCCGAGGCTTGCAGGCGAAACGGCCGGCCGGAGAAATCCACGCTCGTGACGTCCTCCGTGATGGCGCGGGTGCCGAAGTGGACGGCTTGGGCCCGCATCAGCTCCATCAACTCGGGACCGCTCACGCCGTGCTTGCCGTGCGGCGGGAGATAATCCCGGCGATCCTCGGGCAGGGCGGTTTCCAAAAAGGCGGACAGGTCGCCCGGCGGAAAGCCCGGAAAGTTCTCCACTTCGGTGGTCAGTGCCAACTGACCCAGCGGCAGCGTCCCCTGTTGTGCGTTCTTTTCGCTGATCGCGCCCTCGAAGAGGAGGGGATGCAGCGAGGCGCGGGCGGCGTAGATTGCCGCGGTCCAACCGGCCGGTCCGCTGCCGATGATGATCACACGTTCGACTTCCGCCACGATCGGGACTCCTGTAGGTCAAGTGCAGGGGTGATTGTTCGGAACTCCTCTCCCCGTCGAGGATCAAGCGCGGCGACCGGAGGCGGGACGCCTCGAGCAGTCCCGGGCCGAGACGCGAGACGAGCGGGAAGACTTCTTTCGCGAAAACGCTATTATAAGAGGCAAGCGGCCGTTTGGGTCGGCAGGGTGCCCCGGCGTTTCGGCCAATCTTGCCTTGCCCGGCGGGACGGGACACACTGGCAGGATAGGCGGGGATTGCCCAACGGCCCCTCCCGGTTCCGCCTGATCCGCCCGGCAGCGGCGCGCCCCGTAACCATTGGACTGCCAAGCGTTGTAGTGGCAGCGGCGGCCGGATGCCGCCGATCGCGGGCCGGTTGCCGGAACGCAAGCGGCTGTCCGGGAACGCCGTGACGATTTTCCGTGGGAACGTTTCATTCCGCCGTTTTTGAACCCATGCCGCGACGCAATCTTCAGATTCTCCTGTTCACGGTCGTATTTTCGCTGTTGTGCGCGTTTCGCAGCTCGCCCTACGGCCGGGCCCTGATGTACGCCCTGGAGCAGATTCATCAGAAGGCCCTCGAGCCGCGGACGCAAAAGGAACTCGCGGAGGCCGCGCTGCGGGGAATGGCGAACGAGTTGGACCCCTATTCCGCCTACATCAGCGCCGAGGAGCTGGCCCAATTCGATGAAGAGCTGGACCGCCAATTCGGCGGCGTGGGAATCGAGATTCACGTGGACCCCGATACGCGGGGCGTGATCGTCACGACGGCCCTGCCGGGGACGCCCGCGCAGCGGGGCGGCATCCGGCCCGGTGATCGCCTGCTGGCGGTGGACGGCCAAGACGTTTCCAGCGCCAATTTGGATGAGGTCAGCCGCCTCGTCCGCGGACTGCCCGGCTCGCAGGTCGTGCTGACCGTCCAGTCCCGAGGCGAGACCGAGCCGCGGCGCGTGACGTTGACCCGTGAGATCATCCAAGGCGAAACGGTCCTGGGCGATACCCGCAACGCCGACGGAACCTGGAATTACACGCTGCGGGAACGCCCGGACATCGGCTTCATCCGCATCGACACCTTTGCCGACGAGACGGACGACCGCCTCCGCGAGGTCTTGCGCCAACTGATGGAGAAGGGCGTTCGAGGCATCATTTTGGATTTGCGGAGCGATCCCGGCGGCAGGCTCGACGTGGCGGTCGAAGTTTGCGACGCCTTCCTCCGTTCCGGCGTGATCGTGACGACGCAGACGCGAACCGGCGTCGTGAAGGAACGGTTTGCCGCCTCGGGCAAGGCCGTCTGCCCGGATACGCCGCTGGCGGTACTGATCAATCGCTATAGCGCCAGCGCCAGCGAGATCGTGGCGGCCTGTTTGCAGGATCACGGTCGGGCGGTCATCGTCGGCGAGCGTTCCTTCGGCAAAGGCACGGTCCAAGAGTTGCTGGATATGGAGCCTGGACTGGGGCGGCTGAAGCTCACGACGGCTTCGTACCGGCGGCCCAGCGGCAAGAACATCCACCGTTCGGTTCGCGCTCGGCCGGAGGACGATTGGGGCGTCCGACCCGACCCCGGCTACGAAGTCCCATTGGATGAAAAAGAGGTGGAATTGCAAATTCTCGCCCGGGCACTGCGGGGCATGTATCGCACCGCGGAAAGTCCCAAGCCGGTCGGATTCGAGAACGTGCCGGATGACTTTCGCGATCGCCACGTGGAGAAGGCATTGGAATACTTCGACCGAATCAAAACCGAATTAAAAACGACGTCTGATCGCCTCGGCGTCGGCGGGTGACGGGCGGAAGGACGCGCGCCATGCTTGCCGAGGGCTTGGGCGGAGGATAATAATGTCGGAACCGCAGGTCGCAATCGTGTCGGAACCGCAGGGCGCAATCGAGCGTCGTGGCGGGCCGCTCGCGGAGGAGCGCGAGATCGGCACGGGCGGTTCGGCCGACGGAGATGGGCGACCTTCGTCCCGCGGTGCCTGCGTCCCGCAGTGCCTGGAAACCGTGAGACGATCGCAAGAGGTTGGCGTTCATAGACGACTGGTAGCACCGGTATCTGAAAGGAGCTTTGGAACGATGGCTACATCAACGATCGTGAAAAAGGACAACGTGGGAAAGGTCCTGCAAGAGGCCATGGATGCCGGCGGCGGATTGCTGCGATTGATCCCGAATTGGGTCCCGCGGAACTTTCAGCACCCCGGTCGGCGGATCAAGTTGGCGACGGAAGACCTGTACGCCCTGGGCGCTCACCGCGGCGGCATTGACGAACGCTGGTTCGCCAGCACGACCGAAGCCGCGAACGACAATCGCAATTGGGACGAGGGGCTGAGCTGGGTCCGCTGCAACGGCCAAAAGTTCCTGCTCCGCGACGCGGTGGAAGAAGGTCAGGCCAAGATCGTGGGGCCGGCCATTTGGGAAAAGCATCATCGCTGGCCGGTCTTTTCCAAGTTCTTCGACAACGACGGCCCGATCCCCCATCACATGCATCAAACGCAAGAGTTCGCCAAATTGACGGGGCAAGAGGGCAAGCCCGAGGCCTACTACTTCCCGCCCCAATTGAATGCGGCCGAAAACCATTTCGACTACACGTTCATGGGTTTGGAGCCGGGCACCACCAAGGAACAGGTCAGGCAGTGCCTCGCCGACTGGAACAAGGGAGACAACGGCATCCTGGATTTGTCCCGCGCCTACCGGCTCAAGCCGGGGACCGGTTGGCTGATCTCCGCCGGGGTGTTGCATGCGCCGGGTTCCCGTTGCACCTACGAGCCGCAGTGGGGTTCCGACGTCTTCGGCATGTTCCAGTCCCTCGTGGAAGGCCGGACCGTGCCCTGGGATTTGTGCGTCAAGGACGTCCCCAAAGAGAAGCATCACGATTTGGACTTCATCGTCAGCCAGCTCGATTGGGAGAAGAACGTCGATCCCTATTTCAAGGAGCACAACTACCTCGAACCCATCGTGGACGAAGAGAATGCCGGCGACGGATACGTGGATAAATGGATCGTGTACGGATTGCTGGACGGCGAGCAGCGCTTCTCGGCCAAGGAGTTGACGGTCATGCCGGGGGCCAAGTGCGTCCTCCGCGATCCCGGGGCCAGCGGTTGGATTACCGTGCAAGGTTGCGGGAAGATGGGCTCGCTCCGCTTGCAGACGCCGGTCATGATCCGCTTCGGCGAGGAGCCGGACGACGAGGTCTTCATCACCTACGAGGCGGCCCGGGCCGGCATCGTGATCGAAAACACCGGTACCGAGCCGCTGGTCGGCTTGCGGTATTTCGGCCCGGGGGTCCACCCCCGCGTCCCCAACGTGGGCGATTACAAGCGCGCTTGACGGCCGAGTCCGCAAGGCCGTGATATGCCGAGTTCCCTCCGGTTCCGGGAATCGCGGGGAATGTTACGAAACCTGAGCCGGCGCCGTCGGGCGATAGGCTCGACGGTGATGCTCATCGCATCTCACGGTTGCCGTGGCTGCGTGATGTTCTCCAACCTTTTGCCTGGGAGGGTCTTGCCATGCTCTGTGCCCGCCGATGGTCGAAGTTCCTGCCGACGCTCGTGGACTCGGTTTTACACGCGGGGACGCATCAGCGCCGGTTTCGTTCGAGGGCAGGCGCCGCGGTCCTAGCCGTGGCTTGGCTGCTTGGGGCGTTCATCTGCGTGCCAATCTCGGCGGCCGAGCGAGAACACTTGAACCGCGGGGTCGTTGCCGTCGCGGCGGACAAGGGGCAGGTGCACGTCAGTTGGCGGCTCCTGAAGAGCGATCCTTCCGGAGTGGGATTTCATGTCTACCGTCAGGCCGAATATGGGGATACGGTTCGACTCACGGCGGAGCCGGTGACGAAAACCACCGATTTTCGGGACGCCGAGCCGCCGCGGGGAAACTTGCGCTATTTCGTGCGGGCGGTTGCGGACGGCAAGGAACAAGCTCCCAGCGAGGCCGCCGCAATCACATTGACGGAGGACTCGCGGCCGTATATTTCTCTGCGCCTGGAGGAAGGGGTTACGGTTCAAAAAGTCGGCATTGCCGACTTGGACGGCGACGGGGCGCTCGACCTTGTGATCAAGCAACCCGGCGACAATATCGACCCTTACGAGCGGTATTGGAAGCCCAGCCCGGACACGTACAAGCTGGAAGCGTACACGCTGGAGGGCAGGCGTTTGTGGCGCTATGACCTGGGCTGGGCGATCGAGCGGGGGATTTGGTACTCGCCGTACGTGGTCTATGATCTGGACGGCGATGGCAAGGCTGAAATCGCGGTCAAGACCGGCGAGGGCGATCCCCGCGACGCCGACGGCCGCGTCCAGAGCGGATCCGAGTACTGCACGATTCTGGACGGCGCGACCGGCCGCGAGGTGACTCGGGTACCGTGGCCCTCCCGCGAGGAGTTCCCCAGCTACAACTACGCCTCCCGCAACCAGTTGGCGGTGGCGTATTTGGACGGCAAGACGCCGTCGCTCTTGGTCCTCCGCGGCACCTATAACCGCATGATCGTCGCCGCGTATCGCTACCGGGGACAAAAGCTGGAGGAACAGTGGCGTTGGGACAACCGCGAAGCCGGCGACGACGCCGCGGCGCGAAAGCTGTGGTGGGGGCAGGGCGCCCATTGGACGCAGGCCGCCGACGTGGACGGCGACGGGAAAGACGAGGTGATTTTGGGTTCCGTGGTCCTCGATGACGACGGCCGGCCGCTGTGGTCGGTAGGCTTGGGGCACCCCGACCACGTCTACGTCGGGGATATCGATCCGTCTCTGCCCGGTCTGGAGATGTACTACGGCATC
>JAAZNR010000015.1 GCA_012798155.1 Thermogutta sp.
CGCGACTTCGCTCGCCTTGCCGCTTCACGTCCGAGACCTTCGACCCCGTGAACGGACCTTCGATCCCGTCAACGGCTCGGCGGACCGCTGTTTTCGAGAACACCCACTCCGGATTCATGGACCGATGATGACTCGCTTCGAAAACGCCTACGTTCTGGACGTGATGTCCGACGATCACCCCGGCATCGTCGCCGTTGTAAGTACCGCGGTGGAGGAGCTGGGGGCCAACATCGATGCTTGCAGCCAAACCGTGCTGGGCGGCTATTTCACGCTGATTATGATCGTCAGCCTGCCGCGGCCGATCGAACCGGGGGCACTGGCGGAGCAGGTCCGGCAGGCGGGCGGCGGGTGGGATTTGCAAGTCATGGCCCGCCGCGCCGCCCGTCCGGTCGCCGTATCCAGCGGTGATTGCGACCGCTTCGTGATCACGGCTTTCGGCCGGGATCAACCGGGCATCGTGCGGCGATTCAGCCAGTATCTCGCCGGCAAGGATATCAACATCATGGACCTGTTCGGTGATCGCTCGGGCGACGAGTTCGTCCTCATCGGGCAGTTGGAGGTCCCCAAGCACTGGGAGATTCGCATGTTGCAAGCCGATCTGGAACAGATGGGGAGCGAGTTGGGCTTCGCCGTGCGGCTCCAGCACGAAAACGTTTTCGTGGCAACCAATCAGTTGCGATGGAGCATGCCCGCCGCGGTCAAGTCCGACGTATCATGACGAACCCCCGCGGTGAGACGGGCCGATCGCGCACAGCCCTCGGAACCGTCCCCCGACCTCGCCGGGAAATTCGCCTGCTCCCGAAACCTCGCGTGCCCCCGAGACAAGGAACCTTTCGATCATGCTCCGTACCGATGAGATCTTGTCCACGATTCGGATGTTGCATGCCGAACATTTGGACGTGCGGGCCGTGACGCTGGCCCTGAACGTCGAGGACTGCGCGGCCCCCGGCGCCGATCACCTTTGCCGCAAGCTCAAGGAGAAAATCACCTCGCGTGCCAGCCGCCTGGTGGAGGTCTGCGACCGCGTCGGCTCCAAGTACGGCATCCCCGTGGTGAATAAACGGTTGGCGATCTCGCCGATCTCCTCGGTCTTGGCGGGCCACGGGCGAGGCGCCGCCTTGCAGGTGGCGACGGCGCTGGACAAGGCGGTTCAAACCTGCGGCGTCGACTTCGTGGGCGGGTTTACGGCTCTGGTGCACAAAGGCATCTCGGCCGGCGACCGGGTGGTGATCGAAAGCCTGCCCGAAGTCCTGGCCAAGACCGACAAGGTCTGCGCCTCGGTCAACGTCGCCTCCCGCAAGGCCGGCATCAACATGGACGCCGTCCGCGTCATGGGGCACGTGCTGAAGGACATCGCCCAGGCCACCGCCGCCCAAAAAGGCTTCGGCTGCGCCAAGCTGGTGATCTTCGCCAACATCCCCGAGGACAACCCCTTCATGGCGGGCGCCTACATGGGAGCCGGGGAGCCGGAAGCGACGATCAATATCGGCGTATCCGGCCCCGGGGTGGTATGCAGCGCCCTCAAGCGGAGATTGGAACAGGGCGGCCGCGTCACCTTGGGCGACTTGGCGGAGGAAATCAAGATCACCAGTTTTCGCGTGACCCGGGTAGGGGAGTTGATCGGCCGCGAGGTGGCCGCCGAGTTGGGCGTCGCCTTCGGCATCGTCGACCTCTCCCTGGCTCCCACTCCGACGGTCGGCGACAGCGTGGGCGAGATCCTCCGCACGCTGGGCATCGACCGCATCGGCGCGCCCGGTTCCACTGCCGCCTTGGCCATGCTCAACGACGCCGTGAAGAAGGGGGGGCTGTTCGCCTCCAGCTCCGTCGGCGGGCTGAGCGGCGCCTTTATCCCCGTCTGCGAGGACGCCGCCTTGGCCGACGCCGTCCGCAACGGGCACCTTGTCCTGGAGAAACTGGAGGCCATGACCTCCGTCTGTTCCGTGGGTTTGGATATGGTGGCCGTCCCCGGGGACACCCCGCCGGAGACGTTGGCCGCCGTCATCGCCGACGAAATGGCCATCGGCGTAATCAACGATAAGACCACGGCCTGCCGCATCATTCCCGTACCGGGAGGCAAACCCGGCGACTGGGTGGACTTCGGCGGATTGTTCGGGGCCGCCCCGATCATCGACGTGCGGAATGCCGGCGCGTCCGACGCCTTCATCGGTTTCGGCGGCCGGATTCCCGCTCCGCTGCAATCCTTGGGAAACTGACCGGCAAGCCCGAAAAGGCCCTCCAGCCACCGGCCTACTTTCCCCCCGGTCACCCGGCTTTTCTCTCCCCTCCTCCCCCCGGTCACGCGGCCGGCTACACCCCCAGCACCCAGCGTGCTGTGTTGAAGTAGATCATCAGCCCCGTGATGTCCACGATGGTGGTCAAGGCCGGGCTGGCGACCACGGCCGGATCGAACTTGAAGACCGTCACCAAGAGGGGCAACCCTGCTCCAATCAAGGCCGACGAAACGACCTGAAGACTAAGCGCAAACGCTATGCAAAGGGCGATTTCCCCCAACGAATAGCCGGTCGGTATTTCCGCGCCTTGAGACAAGAACATGACCTTGGCCCAGGATAGCACGGCCAGCACCAAGGCCAACAGAATCGCGATCCGGAGCTCCTTCCACAAGACGCGGAGCGTGTCGCGGAGCTTGATTTCCCGGAGCGCCAAGGCGCGGACCACCACGGTCGCCGACTGGCTGCCCGTATTCCCGCCCGTGTCCGCCACCATCGGCATGTACAAGGCCAAAATCAGCATGTGCGTCAAGGTATCTTCGAAACGATGGATGATCATGCCCGACAACAGGCCCAATGCGGCCAGGACCACGATCCACACGGCGCGATTCTTGAAGTGCGACCAGACGCTGGTGCGAAGATAGGCCCCGGCCAGGTGGGCCCCGCCGATGGCCATCAGTTTTTCGATGTCTTCCGTTTGCTCCTGCGTGATGATGTCCATCGCGTCGTCGTGGGTGATGATGCCCACCAGTTGACCGTGCTCGTTCACCACCGGCAGGGCCAAGAGGTCGTATTTTTGGATGATTCGGGCGGCCTCCTCTTGGTCGTCGTTGACCCGGCAATAGATCGCGTCGCGGTGCATGATGTCCGACACGGTCTGGTGGGAGAGGGCCAGGATGAGGTCCTTCAGCGAAACGAAGCCGAGCAGCCGCCGATCGGCGTCCACCACGTAGGCATAGTAGATGGTTTCCTTGTCCGGGGCCTCCAGGCGGAGCTTTTGGATCGCCTCCGCCACGGTGATGTCGGGCGGCAGGGCCGCGTAGTCCGAGGTCATGACCGCGCCCGCCGTCCCCTCCTCGTAGGACGACAGCCGCCGAATGTCCTCGCGTTCCGCGTGAGCCAGCAAACGCATCAACATCTCGCGGCGGTCCTCCGGCATCCGCTTGATCAGGTCCACGCGGTCGTCGGGAGGCAGGTCCGTGATCAGGCTCGCCAGCTCTTGCCGGGGAATCACGTCCGTCACATTCATCTGGACCTCGGGGTCCAGGTGCGCGAAGATTTCCGGGCGGATCTC
>JAAZNR010000178.1 GCA_012798155.1 Thermogutta sp.
AAAGGCGTCGAACATGGCGAAAAAGGCCTCTTCCTCGAAACCGTGTCCGCCGTAGGTCAGGAGCACTCGAATCGGCTTGCGCGGCTTGGCCGGGCCTTCCTCCGCCAGGGAGAGAAACGGGATGCCGACCACCACCGCCGCGCCTAAAAGCAAGGTGGGCAGAGAAATACGACGACTTGCCATGAACCATCCTCCCCAAGTCCCGGCAAAGGTTCTCCTCTCGATTTATCGACCGCTTATCGACCGCCGTGCCGGGTTTCGGCGGTGACCGAGCGCAACCGCTACTCTAGACCGGGTGCTTGCCTGCGTCAATAACTTGGAAGGCCGTTCAGGGTTCCGCTGCCGAAGCGAGTCTTCTGCCTCTTACGATACCGATTCCGAAGCCGATTGATCGTGCCGCAGCCGCCGGATTTCGGAACGGCATGTGACCCGGAGGCATTGCCGAGGACGGGCAGTTCCTTCTTTTTTTCCGGATGGGTCCGGCATTTGCGTTCTCCCGCCGCCGTCTGATAAAATGCATTTTCGACAGCAAAATCGGGAGGGCCTGAAAGCCCATTATCTTGAGCGGTTGGGGTGTTTTTTGCGAACTTTGTTTTCCCGTTTTTCGTAGTAAAATGTGGCAATATCGTCGTTGGCTTGGGCGTTTCGCCGGGCGATTTTTTCCAACGGAATTGGGTACTTTGCTTTCCCCTCTTGAGAGTTGAAAGGCCCTGGTCCGAAGCGCATGATTGGCCGGTTCAGTCTTCACAAGGGGTGGGCGGCTGGGAACCGATTGTTTCCCAAGGACCGGCGAAAATAGCAAGGGCTCGACATAGACCGAGAGGATACGCATTTGGGAACGGGACACGGGTCCATGCAAGACCTTTCCATTAGTCACGCCGGGATGAGAATCATCAAGCTCTTGGTGGGTGAGCCCCCCCGGAGCGTGGCGGATCTGATTCGAGAAATGAAGGTCACGCGCACCGCTATTACCGAGCAATTGAACGAGCTTGTGGCGGCGGGGCTTGTGGAGCGAAAGTTGCAGCGATTGCAGGGCCGTGGTCGCCCACGCCACGTCTATTCCGCGACTACCGGCGCTTTGCTATTGCTTCATGCCGCGAATCAGCGGTTGGTATTTCCCGCCATTTGGCGGGCAATTCATGAGATCGGCGGCACAAAGCTGACGGAAGAGGTGATCCACCGCGTGAGCGCGGTCTTGGCCCGGCATTACCTGCAAAGGATTCGCAGTACGACTCCCGCCCAACGCTTGAGCGAGATGACCGCCCTCCTTCAAGAGGAGGGTGTTTTGGTGGACATGGAGGAAGACATGGGCCGAATCACCATCCGGCAGCGGAGCTGCCCCTTCATCATCATGTTCGAGGAAAGCCGGGCGGCCTGCCTCTTGGACCGCGAGATCTTCGCGATGGTGGCCGGAGCACCGGTCAAGCAGGTGGCCTGCCGGCATGACGGCGCTCCTTGCTGCGTCTTTGAGGTGGTCGGCGCCGACGCTTCGGCGAACTCGCCTGCGGCGGCCGTGACGGCGTGAGCGGCGACACTTCCAAGGGACCTCGGCATCCAAGGGAGTCGCCCGCGTGAAGGAAAGACGATCGCGACAAGACCGCTTGTCCCCCGATCGTCCGGTCGCGACTGCGATCGATGGGGCAAAAGCCGGCTCAAGGCACCACGCTGGAGGGGTCGCAGTAGCCCGTGCCCGCCCGATGCTCGTAATCCTGTTTTGTGCCGTGGGCTTGATCGGATTGGCCGGCGGTTACGCGGCTTGGGACTGGTGGCATTGTCTGCCGGACTCCGTACAGGCGGAGTACGTTGGCCGCCAAGGCTGCGCGTCGTGCCACGAGCCGGAATGCCGGCTCTGGGAAGGCTCGGATCACGATTTGGCCATGGATCGGGCCACGCCCGAAACCGTTCTCGGCGACTTCGACGATCGAGAGTTCCTCCACATCGCCTTCAGCGAGCTTTGGCGTCTGCCGGAAGAGGAATTGCGGCGTCTCGTGGAGCGCATC
>JAAZNR010000179.1 GCA_012798155.1 Thermogutta sp.
GAGGGACGCCGTCCGTCGCGTCCGCGTTGGGGATATCACACCGTCGCGTCCGGGGACCGGCCGACCGATTCCCGGATTCGCTCGTATAACACTTCGTATAATGGGAATGGGGGGGCGGGTGATTCGCGTGCCCCGGGGAGGGGTTGGATCAGCCGCCCAAGGTCTGGAGGAGGCCGTTCGATGGCCCAGGTTTCTTCTGCCGACAAGGTTGCCGCGTCGCAAATGCGACGGACCTACAAGCTGGCCGCCCAATCTCGGTCAGGGTATCAGGCCGTCCAGCCGCAGGCGGTCATCAGTTTGGTCTTGGGAATCCTCTCCGTCACCTGTTTTCTGACAGTGTACGCCATCATCTTCCCTATCGCGGGGGTGGTGTTCGGATGGGTTGGGCGGCGGGAAATCTTGCGCCTGCCGAAGGAACGGTTGGGCATGGGGATGGCCAAGACCGGCGTCTTGCTCTCGCTGGTCTTCGGTTTGAGCGGGACGGGATGGGTGATGTACAGCTTTTTGTCGGCCGCTCCGCCGGGCTACCGCCTGATCACCTTCTCCGATCTCCAGCCCCCCCCAGGTGACCGCAGCCCCATCTCCCAAAAGGCCCAAGATCTGGAAGGGAAAAAGGTCTTTCTGTACGGCCACATGGTGGCGGGCGAAAAGCCGTTCGGGATCACCGACTTCGTGATGGTGGCCGAGATCGCCCATTGCAGCTTCTGCCAGGGACAGCTCAAGCCCACCCAAATGGTCGAGGTCCACCTCAAGAACGGCCTCCAGTTGGATTACAGCACGAAGAGGATCGGGGTGGGCGGCGTCTTCACGTCCCAGCCCGACGTGCTGAACCAGCAATTCGGCGGCATGATCTACCGCATCGAGGCAGACGTCGTCCGCTAGTAGCGGGGGGCGATCCCGATTACGCTCGCGAGCGGGGCGCGGGCGGACTTGTCAGGCCGGTAATTTCGGGATATTCGTGAATCTAGGCGGGTGATATGCCCCCGCAGGAACGCTGAAACGTGCGGATCCGTCGCAAGCGGCGGCCTCCGCAGGTCCCCCATTTTCAGCGAATATCGCCCTCTCGCTACCTTCTCCTGCCTGCCTATTTCTCGCCCGCCCGGCTGCCGAAAAACCAAAAGTGAAAGAGGTCACGGCACCTTCAGGGGGTCCGTGGATTCGTACGGTTTTGACGGCCTGCGGTGAGGAGGCATCGCTGCCCGCCATGCCGCGCCGGCCTATCAGGTCGCCCTGTACACGAGGGCAGGGGTTGGAACGAACATGCGAAAAGCTCTGCACAACTTCTTTCTTGTGGGGATATTGGCGAGCGTGTTTTGGACCGGGCTTGCCGCCCCCGTCTTGGCCGATTCCGTCGCCCGCTCCTTGACCCGCGACCAGATTCGCTCCATGCCGATCCTGGAGCGTCCGAACCGGTTCGGGCATTTTTACGGGAATACGGTCCGCCGGAGGCACTACCGCCACCACAGTGATAGTTATTCTTCGGCGCCCTCCCCGCATCGAGGCTCTCGGGCAATCGCGACGAACGGCTGAGGCGAGCGGCAGGGCCGCCGCGCCAAGCCTCCCCGCCTTCCCAGCCTGCCCCGATTTCGATTGACGGCGGTCCCGTAAAGGGGTATGCTACCCCGCGGTCTCTGCGTTGGTAGCGGGGTGATCGGGGGGGTCTGCACCCAGGCCGCGCCGACACGGACCGGGGCCGCTGAAAAAGGACTTTTCATTGTTGACATCCACGGAGGGAGCTTGGCCGATCGTGGTTGGGCTGTGGGCGGCCGCGGCCCTCTGGCAGGCTGCGCTGTTGCTGATTCAGGCCTATGAGCACCGGCGATTCGCCGCCTCGCGGCTCCGCAACATTCCGCGCCTGGCATCGCGGCGGCCGGCCCTGCTGATCGTCCCCTGTCGCGGGGCGGAACCGGATTTGGCGGAGAATCTGGGGCGATTCTTTCGCCAGGATCACCCCGACTACCGGCTGCGTTTCGTGGTCGAGGGGCCGGACGACCCCGCCTGCGACGTCATTCACGGCCTGATCGCGGCGCATCCCGAGCGAGACGCGGAGGTCCTGTTCGCCGGCGAGGCTGCCGGCGAGGCGCAGAAGGTTCACAATCTCCGCCGTGCGACGGCCGACATCCCCCGCGGCGTCGAGGTCCTGGCGTTCGCGGATTCCGATGCGGCGCCGCCGGACCACTGGCTTCGGGCACTGACCTCGCGTCTGGAAGAGCGGGGCACGGCGGCGGTGACCGGCTACCGCTGGTTCACGGCCCAAGGTGTGCGGCTCGCCGACCTGGCGGTCTATTCCATCAACGCCGGTTACGCGATGCTGCTGGGCCGCAGCGCCCCGAACCTCGTCTGGGGAGGGTCCTGGGCGATCACCCGCCGAACGTTCCAGCGGCTGAACATCCGCGACGCCTGGGCCGGGACGATTTGCGACGACTTGAAGGTGGCGGATGTCTTGCAGAAGGCGGGCCTGCACATCGAGTTCGAGCCGGCCTGCATGATCCCCGTCCGTAACCACGGGAATTGGCCCCAGACCCTGGCCTTCATCGAACGCCAATTCTCCCTGGCCCGGCACGTGGTTTTCCGCTGGTGGCTGGCGGCCGTCCTGCTGCAATCGTTCGCGCAGGTCTCCTTTTGGGGACTGGCCGTTTGCGCCTGGGCGGGGCCTTCGCCGTCGGTCCGGGTCGTGTCGGCTACGGCGGCCGGTCTGCTCTATGCCATCCACGCCCTCCGCGGCGTGTGTCGCGCCTGGGCCACGCGGACGTATTGCCCGACGGCGTTCCCCAAGATGGTAGCGATCTTCGCCCTCGATATCTTGTCGGCCCCGTGCCTGGCCCTGATCGGCTGGGCGGCCTTGATCCGCGGCGGTCTGCGGCGCGACATCGCGTGGCGGGGCATCGTCTATCGCCGCGAGCGCGGCGGCAAGTGGCGGATCGTGGCCCGCCGCCCCAGCCGCGGACCGACCGTGGATGGCGAGCCTCGGCTACAAGCGCGAGCCGCCGGCGTGAGCTAGCGGTGGACCGCTACCCACGATTGCAACGTTCACGCAGCGCCTCCACCGCCGGTTTACGCCGGCGGCTCATGGTGAGCCTGCGGTGGCAAAACGTCGGAGCCGCCGGTGTCA
>JAAZNR010000180.1 GCA_012798155.1 Thermogutta sp.
GCGACGCTGCCACCGGCGGCTTACGCCGGCGGCTCATGTTGCCGGATGGAACTTCGGCCGGGTGGCTGGGGTCGAAGCAGAGCGCAGCCCCCAGCACCGATTGGCCGGGGAAAAGACGTTGGGTGGCTGGGGTCGGAGCGGAGCGCAGCCCCCAGCCGGGCCTGTTCGCAGCGCTTCCACCGCCGGCTAACGCCGGCGGCTTGCGGTGACCCCGCGGTGGCAAAACGTCGGAGCCGCCGGTGTCAGCCGGCGGTGTTTCAGCGCTACCCAAGATTCACCACCAGCTTACGCCGGCGGCTCATGGACGGATGCACAACGAAAAGGCAATGCGCAACGCACCGGCGCGAGCCGCTAGCGTAAGCTAGCGGCGGCCGGGGGCATAGGGGCGACGCATACCTCGCCTCTGGACGCTCGCCCGTCCTTCAGGCGTTTGCCCCTAAAGGCGGAAAAGCTACCTGCCGGAGGGCCTTTTCCAGCACTCGCCGGGCCTCTTGAGTTTCACCGCGAGCGAGCGCCGCCTGGGCGAACTCGAAGGCAGAGCCGAGGCCATCCAGGACCCGCTCCCACTGATTTCGGGCCAGGGATGAGGGGGCCTGACCCTCGGCAGCCCCGGGGGCCGGACGTGCCGGACAAGCGCCGCCCGGCGGATTCGAGGCCGTGCGATTCCTCAACAATTCCTCGCGGTAAACAGCCACGTGGTCGGGGGCCTCGATCCCCAAGCGGACGACGTTTCCCAGAATCTTGACCACCTGAACCGCCACGTCGACCGTTGGCAGCACCAACTTTTCATTCGGTCTGCGACTCAGAACTAACACGACACCCTCCTTTACGCGATTCCGTTCCCACACACGAAACGCATCCCAACACGGACCGCCGAACGTCGCTTGGCCGGGGCCCGGCAGGGCGCGAGCCGGCGGCCGATTACCGCCTCCTCGCCACGGCGCGCAACGCACGGCATGACACACGAGACGTCGAGAACGGAGCTTGGCGCAGGGTACGCCCAAACCCCGCCCGGGGCTGCTTGCGGTTCACCCCGAGACTCCTGACCGGCTTGTCCCGGCGGATTCCTTCCGCCCACAAACGTCTCCGAGACTTTGTGAAAACGCCCGTTTGGGACCTACTCTTTCCTTGGTGGAACCCTTTCCTTGGTGGAACCGCTGCGCAACAGAGGGAATCGAGACTTCCTTGCCGCGAGACTCACTCTCGCGTATCGAAAGGGTATTATAGCGGAGCAAGGCGGAAGCTCAAATGCAATTAGCGATTTTTTTGCGACGGGGCGGGCGGGGTGAGGGTTCTCGGCCGGGCACACGGCCCGTCCCCAGAATCGTCAGCCTGCCCGGTTGGTTTGCCGCCGCCGAAAGCGATATATTTGAATCACATCCCCGTTTGCGGCCGCCCGAGTGCGGGATCGATGCCGCGCCGGGGGAACCCCGAATCCTGTGAGCCAAGAGATGGGCCGTTCCGCTCGCAAAAAGTCTTCCGCCGAGCGTCCCCCGCGTTCGCGCCCGGCCGAGGCATCGCCGCGTCGAGCCGCGACCGAGCGGCTCGAGGGGCCTCCTCGCCGGTCCCGCTTGCGGACCGTGATGTGGTGGTGCGGCGGTGTGGCGGGCGGGGCGATCCTGCTGGGGGCGGCCCTGATCTCGCTGCAACCGCGGAACGGCCAAGCGGAGTCGCCGGTCTCGTCCTACCGCCTGGAGCAAATCCCCTTCGACGGGGCCGACGCTTACGAGAACCTCAAGCGGCTGTGCGAGATCGGCCCGCGGCCGAGCGGCTCGCCCGGCATGAAGGCCCAGCAAGAGCTTCTCCTGCGTCATTTTGCGGAGCTGGGGGCGGAGGTCGAGCTTCAGCAATTCGCGGGCCGCGACCCACGCTCCGGCGCCGCCGTGCCGATGGCCAACGTGATCGCGCGGTTCTTCCCCGAGCGACCCGAGCGTATCCTCCTCTGCGCGCACTACGATACGCTGCCGCTGCCGATGCGGGACCCGGTGAATCCGCGGGGACGTTTCGTGGGGGCCAACGACGGCGCGAGCGGCACGGCGGTCCTCATGACCATGGCCCGATACAGCGCGGAATTCCCCCGCCGCTTCGGCGTGGACCTGGTGCTGTTCGACGGCGAGGAATTCCTGTTCGAGGAGTGGCAGCCGTTTTTCCAAGGCTCGGAGCACTTCGCGCGGGAATACGCCCGATCCGCCAAGGAGCGGCCGTGGCGCTACCGCGCCGCGGTGCTGTTGGACATGATCGGCGACGCCGACCTTCAAATCTATCAAGAGCGGAACAGCGCGTGGTGGCGCGACACGCGATGGATCGTGGAGGGCATTTGGGCGACCGCCGCCCGGCTCCGCGTCCGGGAGTTCATCCCCCGAAAGAAACACGAGATGCGCGACGATCACATCCCGCTGCACAACATCGGCGGCATCCCGGCGATCGTGCTCATCGACTTCGACTATCCGTATTGGCACACGCGGCAGGATGTGCCGGAGAAGTGCTCGGCCCTGAGCCTGGCCAAGGTGGGCTGGGTGGTACTGGAGTGGATGAAGGGGCTGGAC
>JAAZNR010000181.1 GCA_012798155.1 Thermogutta sp.
GCCGGCGTGTCTCGTGAGCCGCCGGCGTAAGCCGGCGGTGGCAACCCGGCGTGAACGGGCGTCTGGGGGCTGCGCTTCGCTACGACCCCAGCCACCCGGCTCGCGCTTGCGCGTCGTGTATCGCGTTTGGGTTATGCATTAGTTTCCGTATATGATTGCGGTATGAACTATTTCGCCCATGCCTACCAGTACTTGCACGACCCATATTTCGCCGCGGGGACGGCCGTGCCGGATTGGTTGTCGGTGGTTGACCGCCGCGCGCGGATGCGGCCGCAGGTCGTGGCTCCCCACCTGGAGAACGGCGACGGGGTCTCCCGCCGCGTGGCCGCCGGCATCCTTCAACACTTGACGGACGACCGGCTTTTCCACGGCACGCCGGCCTTTTCGGAGGCCCTGACGGCGGTGCTGGGGGTGATTCGTCCCACCCTGAGCGAGGTCCGCATCCCGCCGGTCTTGCTCTCGCATCTGCTGGTCGAGGTCCTGCTGGACGCCGCCTTGGCGGCCCGGCTGCCGGGCGAGATCGACGCCTATTATCGGGTCTTGGAGAATGTTTCCGCGGAGACGATCGCGGCGGCCGTCTCGCGGATGACCGAGCGACCGATCCCCGGCTTCGCCCCCTTCATTCGTCTCTTTTGCCGGGAGCGCATCTTGTTCGACTACCTCGAAGATGACAAACTATGGATGCGAATGGGTCAGGTGATGCGCCGGGTGGGCCTACCGCCTTTGCCCGGCGAGTTGCTCGACCGTTTGCCGCGGTTGCGGGCCTTGGTCGCCGAGCGGCAGGAGGGGTTGCTGACGCCGTGCCTCCGCGAAGCCGCGACCGGGCCGGAATCGAGCGGCGAGCCGGTCGGCCGCCGCGCCTCGACTGCACCGGATCGTCCCGCTTGATCGGCCCGGGCGACGACCGCCCCCCGGTGGAACGACCCGACCGCACGTCGCCGGCATGCAAAGAGCACGTTTCCAACATGCAAGGAGAGGAGCACGACCATGCGATTCGGAATGAACCTGCTGCTGTGGACCGATACCCTCAACGACGCCTGTCTTCCGCTGTTGGACGAAGTGAAGGAGATCGGCTTCGACATCGTGGAGCTGCCGGTCTTCGACTTGGACAACGACGCCAATTATCGAAAATGGGCCAAGCGGATGGATGAATTGGGCCTGGGCCGAACCGCCACCGCCATCCGCGGCCCGGAGGAGAACCCCATCAGCTCCGATCCGGCCGTGCGGCGCAAGGGCATCGAGGCCAACAAGCGGAATCTGGATTGCTGCGCGATGCTGGGGGCGGAGATCATGGCCGGGCCGTTCCATTCCGCGATCGGCGTCTTCTCCGGCCGCGGCCCCACGGAGGACGAATGGAAGTGGGGCGTGGATGCCATGCGCGAGGCCGCCGAGCACGCCGAAAAGGTCGGCGTCACGTTGGCCCTCGAATACCTCAACCGCTTCGAGTGCTACTTCCTCAACACGGCGGCCGACGGCGCCCGCTTCTGCCGCGACGTCGATCACCCCCGCTGCAAGATGATGTTCGACACCTTCCACTCGCACATCGAGGAGAAGAGCATCCCGGAGGCGATCCGCGTCCTCAAGGATCATCTGGCCCACGTGCATATCTCGGAGAACGATCGCAGCACGCCGGGTTGCGGCAACGTCCGCTGGGACGCCGTCTTCGACACCCTCCACGAGATCGGCTACGACGGCACGATGGTCATCGAGGCCTTCGGCCTGTCGCTCGACAAGCTGGTCCCCGCCACGAAGATTTGGCGTCGCATGTATCAGAGCGAGC
>JAAZNR010000182.1 GCA_012798155.1 Thermogutta sp.
CGCTCTTGGGTTTCCTCGTCGTATTCGTCGGGGCATTCGCGGGCCCCTTGCCAGACGACGCCCGGCCGGTCGCGAAAGCCGACTTCCGTCTCCTCGCAGCTCATCAACGTCGGCGGCAGGGGGTAGCAGCGTTGCTGGGCCTGGATGACGTAGTGTTCGGCCTCCTCCTCGTTGCGCGCCAGAACGCCCCACGAGGCGTAGTATTCTCGCCAATTCACCTGATGGACAAGACAGGCCGGATGCTTGGGCCAATCGTCGTCCAGGGGTTGTTCCACCGCGCATTCGTAGTAGGTCAGCCCTTCCGTGATCGGCCGCCGCGCCCGCTCCTCCTCGAAGAAATCGTCGGGGACCATGCCGGCCTGGAACAACCGCGCGACAAGCTCGCTTTGCAGGGGATCGTCGGCGGGGAGGTAATCTTTGACCACCTGCCACAACTGCCGCAGGTTCTTCTCGATGCCCAAGGGCGTCAGGTCGTCCACCTCTCGCAGCGGGACGCCGAGGATGGCTTGCACGAGATCGCGGAGGGTGTCGGTTTCGCCGCGGAGGGCGGCCAGCCAGGCTTGCAAGGCGCGGGCCGCGAAATGGTCCGGGCCGTGCAACTCGGCGAAGGTTTCGATGAGCGGTTCGGCCTCGTCGGGCCGGTTGGTTTGCAACAGCGCCCAGGCATAGTAATACGGCAGCCAGGGGTGCGCGCTCCGCCACTGCCCGGCCAGGTTGAAGTAGGTCGCGGCCTCGGCGTAGCGTTCCAGGCGAAAGGCCGCCAAACCCGCCTCCCAGGCCACGTCCGCGTCTTCCACCTTCCCTTCGCGGAGGCAAAGATCGAGCACGAAAAGGGCGTCCTCGTCGCGCTTGGACTCGGCGTAGACCTCGGCCAGGGCCAAGGCCGCGGCCGCCTGGGTACGATCCAGGGCGAAACTGCGGGCGAAACACCATTCGGCGTCGCCCTGCAATCCCAGGACGTGAAACAGGACTCCCGCACGATAGTAATGCCGCGGATGATCGGGTTTCAAATCCAGCGACTTCCGCATCAGGTGTTCCAAGGTTTGTTGATCGGGAAGGTGGGGATCCGCCGGAGCTTCGGGGGGCTGATCGGACGCCGCCACGTCGCCTCGGGTTTCCGAAGTTTCGTCCGCGGCCTCGCTCTCCAATCGTTGCCGTTCCGCGACGATTTGGGCCTGCCGCAGCCAGGCTCCCAACCCCGCCGTCGCCGCCAGGTTCAGCACGTCCGGGTGTTCCGGAAAGCGTTCGAGCAGCCTTCGCGCCCAATACCATACGTCCTTTTCGCGGCGGAGGGCCGAGGCCAGTTGCGCCGCCACGAAGATCAACCGCGAACCGTCTTCCGGCAATTCCACGTCCCGCGGATCGACGGCCAGCATTTCATCGAGGATCACCTCCATATCCTTGGCTTCGGCGTCGGTGCCGTCGGGCAGCCGTTCGAACCAGGCGTTGAATCGCGGTCCCATGGGCGTCTTGTCCCAATCGACGGCGGGGATGGGGGCCTTTTCGGCGGCCGCCGGCGGCTGGTCGTCGCCCGGCGATTCCGCGGCCCGGCGGGTCAACGGGGGGAGCGGGATGCGATCCGTTCGGGGGGGATAGAGGAAGCCGACGGCCGTGGGCGCCACTTTGCCCGACGCCATCGCGTCCAAGCGAGCATGGTACAGGGCGGCCTCCCCGCCGCTCACGCGTTGCCGCAAGTCCTCCTCCAGTCCGTCCGCCTGCCTGTCCTTGCCCATCAGCCGCAGCACGGAGATCAGCCGGGTCCGCGTCTCCAGCCATTGCGGAATCGCTTCCCAATGCGCGAGCCGCCGGTCCCAGCGGTCCAGGATTTCGACGGCCTCCGCCGGGCGATCGGCGCTCACGGCGACCACCGCATCGAACAAGGCCTTGCTCCAGGCGAGGTCGGGGTTCTCGTCCTCGGGGGGGAAAAGCGACCAATCCAGCGGTTCTCCCACCTCGGCGCACAATGATTCCAACTCGTCGCCGCGGCCGGAGAGGAACAGGGCGGACCCCAGCAAGGTAAAGGCATCCAGCTTGGCGAGGAGCGGCGTGTGATAGACCTTGGCCAATTCCAAGGCCCTGCGGCTCTGGTCCGCCGCCTCCGTCAGCCGCCCACACAGCAAGTGGATGAAGGCCTGCATCCGCGCGCCCTCGAAGCGGTGGTCGCCTTGGTCCAAAATCGGCAGCTTGTTCTCGATCGAGCGGGCGAAGTGCAGGGCCGTCTGCTCGTCGCCCAGCGTCAGATAGACCCACACCGTGTAATCGCGAAAGCAATCCAGGCAGGCGATCTTGCCCGTCCGCCGGCAGACTTCGTTGCCCTCGCGGACCACGTCCCGAATCCGCGGCGAGCCGTAGCCGTAGCGGATGGCCGCGTGCGAGCCTAAATGATGGTAAGCGCACGTGGACAGCCAGAAGACGACGTTTTGATACTCGTCATCCGGGAAGTCGGGCTGGAACTGCCGGGCGTGGTCCTCGCTCTCCAGCAGGGCGACCATTTCGGTCGCCAATTCCATGCCCAATTCCGTCTCGAAAGTGGACAGGGCGCAGTGCGTTATCGCAAGCGTGGCGCGAATGTAGGGGATCAGCCGCCGCTCGGTCTTGGCCAACCTCCGCAGTTCGCGGGCGACGCGGAGCGAGGAGCGGAAGAAGCCGCGATCTTCCAGCTCCTGCTGCCGCTCCCACAACTCCTGCATTTGGCGACCAACGGCATCTGCCGGCAATTCGGATGACATGGCTCGTGCTCTCTGAAAAGTTGACTGTGTTCGGGCGAACGGATTGAATGGATCGAGGTGTCTGGGTATCGGTCCCACGTCCTCGGCGGGGTCCGCTCGTTGAGGGCCGAAACGCGGGTACGACGGAGCGTCTTGCGGGGGAGCGTCTTGCGTCCAGGCGCGGCCGTGACGGAGCGCGGCCCTCCCATTTCCGCCACGTCCCCATTTCCGGCGGGACGTGTTTCCGCAGGGACGGATTTCCGGCGTGGCACGCTCGGCGGCGTCCGTTGATTCATGCCGCACATGGAGGGTCGTGCTCCGTCACGACCGAAAGTCGCGAACGGCGGGACGTGCCCGCTCCTCGATCCGGCTTGGGCGGCGGCTTGCACCACAGTCCTAATCTCCGCCCGGCCGCGAATCGCGCCCCCATAGGGCCTCCGCAATCCACATCAAATCATCCTCCTCGCGTTGAAAGGCGGGGCGGTCGGGGACCCAACCCGCCGTCGCCAGGGCCTTGCCGACCAACAACCGCACCACGCTGCCCAGCGGGGTACCGGGCGATTGTTCCAGGGCGCGGCCGACCAGGCGGTGATCGAGATTGAGCACGACCTCGTTCGGCCGGGGGACGTCGCCCGAAAAATGGGCGTCGATCAAGCGCTGAAATCCCGCCGGCACGCTGCCGCTTTTCTTCAATTCCTCGAACGTCTTGTAGAGTTCCGCGCGTTCGCTCAGGAAGGCCATGACGGGAATCCGCGGAGCGAACCGTCCCACCAGCACGCGAACGCGATCCGAGCCGAGGAAGTCTTGCCAGACCGGCGGGGCCTCGCCCAGGTCCCCCATGCCGAGGACGCTGCGGGCGAAGTCGGGGCTGCCCGGCCCGGCGATGCGGACGTCGATGTCGCACCCTTCCGCCGCCAAGTCGGCCGCCATCAGTGCCAGCAAGGTCTCCTCGAAACTCCGCAAGGTGTGCACGCAAGGGGCCGGATAATCCAGAAACAAGGTGTTCATCCACGATTCTTGGTGCCGGTTGGGATTGTACCACAGCACGTAGTCGGCGTCGCTGTCGAAGCCCGGCCGGCCGCGGCTCCGCTTGAAAATCTGCTCGAACGTCAACAGCCCCTGGGAGGTGCTGAAGCGATAGCTGCGGCCCAGCAGCCGGCGGAGCGGCTCGTGCGCCAGGGCCGCCCCGGCCAAGAGGTAGCGGTGCCAGGCGATCAGCGTTTCCCAGCGCTTGGGATCGCTTTCCACCAACTTCTCGAAGTGCGAGAAGACGGCCCGATCCAGCTCCTCCTGGACCCAGGCGAATCGCACGTTGCGGACCAGGTCCTCGCGGCTGACGGTGGGGTCGCACTCGGGCAACTCCACGACGCCGCGGATGAACGGGGCCCAATCCGGCAGCAGCCCTTGCAGGCGGCGAGAGATCACCATCCGGCGGACGGTGACGGTCAAGGTGGGCGCGTCGGTGAAACCGGGCGTCCGCTGCGGCGTGACGTACAGTGCCCCGCGGACCGTGACCGGCCGCTCCACGCGGACCGGGATCACTTCCAGAGGCGTTTCCCCGAAGTACGACTCCAGCTCCATTTCCACGGCGCGGCGGTCGGGAGTGGTCTCCAGCCAGGCGGCCGTTCCCACGTTCACGCGCTGCCCGCCCTCGTTGAGATAGATGGGCAGGGGAAGAAACTCGGCGTATTGCCGGATCACCGATTCCAGCAATTCCTCTTGCTCGGCGAAGGCGGCGAAATCGGGCTTGAGATGCAATCGCACGGTGGTGCCGCACGATTCCCGCTCCGCGGAGGCCAGCAGGATGTCGGTGCCCGACCCCGCCTCCCAGAGCACGGCCCGGTCATCGTCGCGATGCCGCGAAACGACGACGATGCGTTCGGCCAAGAGGAATCCGCTGAGCAGGCCGACGCCGAATTGCCCGATCAGATTGGAGGCCCCCGCCGTATCGCCCCGGCCCTTGATCCAGCCGCTGATGCCCAGCCCCAGCGTTCCCAGATAGGTCTCGGCCTCTTCCGGCGTCATGCCGATGCCGTCGTCGCTGACTTCCAAAAGGTGCCGTTCGGGGTCCTGCCGCAAGTCGATACGCCCCTGGAACGTCACCTCCTCGGCCCGCCGCCGCATGATCCCGTCGTGGGCGTTTTGGATCAATTCCCGAACGGCGACCTCGGGGCGGCTGTAGAGGGACTCGCCCATCAACTGGATGATCCCCCCCACATCGACCTGAAAGGGAACGCGTTTGGACCAGGCGGGTGATTCGGTCGGTTGTTCGCCGGGGATGGGTTGCTCGGAATCCATCATCGATCCGTGGGGTAAGGATGTATCGTGGTAAGGTCGCCGCTTTACTCGCCCGGCCGGACGGCCGCACGGCGAAGAGGGGAAAGGCGTCTTCGGAGAAGGCAGCCGTCCGTCCCCGGCCGACGTCCCCGGCCGACGTCCCCGGCCGAATTGCGATGAGTCGTTCAGGTTCCGCCGATGCTCCGCTGCCGATGGGTTCACGGGCCGACGATCGTGTGCCTTTACGGGTCGACGACCGCGCCTATCCGCATTATCCGGGCAAATGCCGCCTTGCGACAAGGTCCGCGGGGCACTCGCGAGCCGTTTGCGCCGTTGCAACCGGAGCACGTAAGCGTTCACGGGGATTGGGTTAATGCTTGCGATAAAACTCGCGACAATGGGTCTGCCGCCTTTGGGAGTGAATAGGCGGGTACTTTTTTTGGGCTCGCAGGGGCCCAGGGAGGGCTACGCAGAATGAAAGGATGGAAACGCGGAGAACGCAGAGTTGGGGCTACCGATCCTTCTTTCTCCGCGCCCTCTGCGGCCTCTGCGTTTCAAAGACGGACCGCGCCGGCGCATGAGTGCAGCCGAAGAACTCGCCGCCCACATGAGTCGATGGAGGAAGCGGCGCGAAGACAAGTGACTGGGGGCTTCGCTACGCTACGACCCCAGCCACCCGGCCGCCTTTGGGAGTGAATAGGCGGGTACTTTTTTGGGCTCGCAGGGGCCCAGGGAGCGCTACGCAGAATGAAAGGATGGAAACGCAGAGAACGCAGAGTTGGGGCTACCGATCCTTCTTTCTCCGCGCCCTCTGCGGCCTCTGCGTTTCAAAGACGGACCGCGCCGGCCGGGGGCGTTTCTCAACTCCCTGCCGCCGTCGCTTGCGGCGGGGTCCCGGCAAGGACGGCCAGCACGGCCTCGTGCAGCAAGCCGTTCGATCCCAGGCCGTTGCCCGACG
>JAAZNR010000016.1 GCA_012798155.1 Thermogutta sp.
CAACTTAGCGCTGTCGTACTAAGGATACCGAGGATACCAAGGATACCGATTCGGCGGCGGCGTGCGAGCGGGCCTCTCGTCCTCGCGGCGACAGCAGCGGTTACCGCGTCTTGCCGATGATCCGATCCAGTTCTTCAAAGCCGGGCGGCGGCGGATCGGCGGGCGGCCAGTACTGTCCGCGGCACACGCACCGAATCACCTCCCGGGCCGCCTCCACGGCATGGTCCAATTCCGCGCGGCTCCAGTCCGCGTATTCCGTCTTCGTCTTGCCGGCATCCTTGGGCAAGAGGAAATAGCCGAGCCGGACCGCCGGCGCGGGCCGGTCGCGCGGGTCTCCGCCGCCCTGTTTCGTCAAAAAGTCTTGAACCAGCAGTTCGTAGAGCGGCAGTTGCAAGTCGATCCAGCGTTTGACCGCCTCGCCCTGATGCACGATCTTTTCCCAGAGCGTTTCGGGCAGATGCGGCGGCCGCTGCGGGTCTCGCAGGCGCTTGCGGTGGGTCTCCTCGGGGCCTGTCCCGGCGTCGCCCAGCTTGTAGTCCAGAATCTCGTAGGTATTTTGTTCGGGGTCATAGTCGATGCGATCGATGCGGCCGACGACGCGGACCGCAAAGCCGGCCACATGGAACGGCCGAGACGCGGAATACTCGCAGGTTATTACCCGCCGACCCTGCCGCGCTCGTTCCGCTTGCTGCCGCGCGAAGGCCGCCAGTCGCTGCTTGAGCTGCTCGACTTGGACGGCGACGGCGGGCTTGGGCCGGGTCCCGAACCGCTCATGGACCAAACGATCCAATCGCCCCGCCAAATAGCCCATTATGGCGTCCGCGTCGTCCGAGTCCTTCCGCGCGGATCGCCCGAACTCGCTCAACACCTGGTGCGCCAAGGTGCCGAAGTCCGCCGCCGAAAGCTCTTCCACGTCGTCGGAGCAGGCCTCCAGTCGCAGCCGATGACGAAGATAGTAGCGATAAGGGCAAGCCAGATAGTCGCGGAACTCGGTCACGCGCATCTCGGCGGGCGGGGGCGAATCCTCCGGGCGGGGCGGCGCCCAGGGGTCGTCCTTGGCGGTCGGCACCGCGGGAACGCTCGGCAGCAGGCGGCCGGGGGCGGTCTCCGGACGCTCGAAGTAGCGTTCCACCTGCCCCAAAAATACCGCCTCTTCCCGCGAGAAGAGGAGCCGGCTGGGGAGCAGGGGGTCGCCGTCCAGGGTTTGCCGGGCGGCGATCAACCGCCACTCGGCGCGGCTCTTCATCAGCAGCGTCAGGCCGTAGGCGTCCCGCGCGAACCGCCGCGCGTCGTCGTCCAGCTCGAAGGCCTCCCGCAGCCGATTGGGCAGGAAGGGATCGTTCCCCGCCGCCGAAGGCACCATGCCTTCGTTCATGTTCGTTACGATGGCGGCCGGGGCATCGTCCCAGGGGATTTCCAGCCAACCTACCAGCTCCACCGCGTTGGGCAATGGCGGAGGCGGCAGACGGCGGCCCCGAAGTTCGCTCTCCAAAAGCGGCAGCCAATCCCCTCCGCTCAGGCTGAGTGCGGCGCGTTCCCACAGGGAGGCGGGCACATCCTGCCAGGCGTGCAGGGCGGCGGCGAGCTGCTCGCACGCCTCGCGGCTGGCCTGCTCTTCGCGGCCCCCTCCGCCCGCCTCGTTCGCTGTGCCGTCGCCGTGCGGCGCGACTGGTTCGCGAGGGGCGTCGAGCAAAGCGGCCAGGGCCTGAGCGATGCCGTCCGCCCAGTATTCCGGCGGCATGGCATGCCGGCAAAGAAGCGGCCCGACGGCTTCCGTCAACCGGGCGTGCGATTGTTTCATGAGCGCGGCGTAGTTCCCCGCCGTCTCCATGCCGGCCGCGGCGTCCAGCGGCAGGTGGCGCTGAATCCACTGATCGGCGGCCGAGAGAATGTCGTCGTCCGCGCCGCCCGAACGCCGCAAGAAGGCTTCCACCCAGGGGTGGCGCAGCAGCGCGGCCAGGTCTTCCGCCGTCCCGCTCGCGGCGTAGGCCGACAGGTCGCGGAGCAGACGCCAGGGGAGGGCTTCGGTGACGGGCAGGCCGGGGCCGTAGCGGGCGGGGACCTCCAGCCGCTCCAAAATCCGCAGGAAGAGCGGGGCGAGCGATTCGTCGGCCAGGCCGAGCGTGATCTCGCCGGCCGCAAAGTCCCGGCTCCATCGCCGCAGGGCCTCTTCCACCTTGGCGGCCTGTTCGACGGCCTGATCGACCACGGAGACGCGGTCGGGGTCCGGCGACTCCGGCAATTCGCGCCAGGCATCGGGAATCAAGGCCCCCCAGGGATCGAAGCGGTCGGCCTCCGACGGCGGCGCCGCCGCCAAGGCCGTCGCCCTGTCGCCCAAGGCGTCCAGCATCGCGCGGAGGATCCGAGGCGGATCGACGATTCCCACCAGGGCGATGGGCCGAGCCGTTCGGCATTCCCCATGCCGCACCGCATGGAGCCGCGCCGTTTGGACGTCCCAATAGCCGTGGGCGTCGAGAATTTCCAGATAGATTCGTTGCAGCTCGGCCAGGGCCTGCCAGCGGGGACCTTCCGGAAAGCCGGCGATCCGCTGGGGCGCCTCGCGGGCCACGTCGTCGAACGTCAGACCCGCCCCCGACAGCTCCGCGTGCAGACGCAGGAACCACTCGCCGGCCTGGAGCCGTTCGCGGAGATCGCCCGCGTCCGGGGGGCGGCGGAGAATCCGCTCCACGCTCCGGGGACTTCGCCGCCGCAGTTCCTCCAGGGCCGTGACCCAGGCCAGGGTTTGGACGGCCGTCGATGCGAACGGGCGGCGGTTTTGGTACAACAGCTCGGGCAAGCCTCCCACGGTCACCACCTGCGGCGGGACAAAGGCGGGGGCTTGAGCCTGGAGGCGGTAAGCCAGCAGTTCGAGGAAGCGTCGCCCCGCCCGGGCCGTGGGAAAGACCGCAATCCAATCGGACAAGTCGATCGTCGCCGCGGCCCCGCCGTCGCCCGGCCGCGCGAGAAACCACTCGACCGCGGAGACGAGTAGCGGACGATCCCAACCCAAGAATTGACGTTCCATGCGGTTTATCTCTCCACCCGTGCGTTGAACCGGCGGTGGGCGTACCGCGAACATGGGCGTCTGGGGGCTGCGCTCCGCTCCGACCCCAGCCACCCAGCTACTTTCCCCAGCGACCCGGCCGGCGGTGGATGAACAATCGCGTCCCGTTTCTTCGTCAGTTTAAGCGGTGCGGGGCCGTCGCGGCAGCCACCTCCTCGTTTTTCGGCAGGCACCTGTTATAGCGCCGGTTCCACCTCGGGCTGACGCCCGAGGCTCCCATAAGCACCCGGAGGCTCGCACAAGCGGCCGAGCCTTGCATACTCGCACAAGCGGCCGAGGCTCGCGCGACGCCGCCGGCTCGCGCCGGCGCGTTGTGCATCGCGTTTTCGCTATGCCTGATTTGCACGGCTGCCCGCATCACCTATATTTGCAAAAGCATCTCCGCGTTATGCTGCGATAAGCTGCCGCCGCGGGCGGCACGTTCCGATCGGCCTTTTCCGGCGGC
>JAAZNR010000183.1 GCA_012798155.1 Thermogutta sp.
AAGTAACGTGCCGACCATTGCCAGCACGAAGCGGTTGAGGACGGGGCTGGGCGGCGGTGGCGGCGGCTGTTTGTCGTCTTTGTCGGCCATGAATGCACCCGTGTGGGAATGAAAGCAGTTTGCTGATTGCACGCGAGATGGAGGGCTTTATCGGCTTTATCGATCGATCACACCGATCATCGCGCAATTCCGAGGAAAAGCTGTGGCACGTAATAATCTTCGACCGGAGAGAGGCGGGTGATGGAGGCAGACGGTCGGAATCCGCAAAACGGGCACGGTCGGCCGGGGCTTCGAATGGAAAGTGTCCTTCCGCTTGCCTCAGGAAGGCTCACGTCGCCGCAAAACCGGATTTATCGTCGCAATCGCCAAGAACGGCATCAGTGAAGGGGGCGCTGAGACTGCCGAAGGGAACGTTGAGACGGCCCGTCTCGCCGTGGGGTTACCGACCGCTTGGCGAAGAGCTTTGCGAAGGGAGATCGGCAATCGCGGGCCGGCAAGCCCGGGGGTGGAGAGAGGATGCCAACGTTACCAGCTCGGCCAGGGCCACCACGGAAGACCCGGCAGCCGTCCCAATCCGTACGGATTCCGCCAGGAATCGAAGGGCAGGGTCCACGGGCCTTGAGGATTACCCCAAGGCCCGTAGGGCGTTGCGCCCGGGCGGAAGGGGAACTCCCATTCTTCGTAGGGTCTTAGGAACTCGCCCAGCCCCCAAGTCCGCACCACGTGGAGGTGATCGTAGCTCTCGGCGCCTCGGATGGTCGAACGCGTATGCCGATACCCGCTGACCATGTAGTTAGGGTCGCCTGGTGACGCGATGGCGGCTTCCGGTTGAAATTGCGCTACTCGCTCGCCCTGGGGCGAATGGCTGTAGTACGACGGCTGAAAAATCCAGCTCTGCGCCTCCGTCACTGAATTCAAGGTCCATGCCCAGAAGCCGACCGTGAGGCAAAGAAGGATCCGCTTTTTCGCGATCCGGGGATTCGGCCAAGTCGTGACGGACGCGCGGCGGAGGGGGCGGCCTTTATGCCGCGGAGAGCCGCCCTCCGGCAGTCGCGAGATTGTCCGCTCGAATCCACCGCCCATTCGCAAACCGTCCGGCGAAATGCCCGTCCAAGATGAGAAAAAAGTTCCAGTAGCCGGCATGACCCGAGCGGAGCCGGGGGCGAGACGCTCCCACGGCCCTCGCAGGGACCGCCGGCAGAATCATGCCGTGCGTCAACGCACGAGATCGCTTCCCAATTCCAGACTAATCAGACCGCCGCTCTTTGCAAAGGAAAAACCACGGTCCGGGACTCCGGACGCGGGGAAGCGAAGGCCGTGATCGGGCGCCGCTGTCGTCGCAGCGGTTGCGAGAAAAGCTGGAAGGCTACGCGGTGCGGCGGCGTTCTAGGGCGACGGTTGTTCGACCATCAATTCTTCCCGTGCCGGATCGTACACGTAGCGGTGGCCGGGCGGGAGTTGCGGCAGCTTGATGCCGTTCGCCTCGATGATCTCCCGCCAAAACTCCTCGTGCGATTGCGGTGCCCGGCCGTTGGTCGCCTTGAAAAGTTGCATCGCATGAGGCACTTGGATGCGGAAGGCCACCATCTCTTGACTGCGGAAATAGGCGTAGACGGGGGTCGTGAGGAAGCCGGGTTGGCTCAAGGTTCGGCCCTTTTGTCCCACGCCGACTTGGGCCGGCACCGAAACCACCGCCGGTCCGGTCGGGCCTGGTTGTGGAGCGGCGGCCGGCGGCGACGGCTCCGCCTGCATCGCGTCGTCCGGCGATGCGATGCCGGGCGGCATTGCGACGGGCCTGCGAGGCGTTTCCGCAGGGGACGGCGGCGGCGTGGGAGTTGTCGGCCGTTGAGCTTGAGAAACCCCGGCGCCGGCGGTCGCAGGTTCGGTGTTCTTAACCCGGAAGGCTTCGTTGTCGGCCGTACCGCAGCCGACCAGCAAGACGCCGAGCCAACCGGCTATCCAGGCTTGGCTC
>JAAZNR010000184.1 GCA_012798155.1 Thermogutta sp.
AAATACGTCTTCCAGACCCAGTTCGGCGGACGGGGAACCAACCATCATCGCGTCTTGCTCCGCGCGACGGCGGGATTCAATACCAATCGCTGGACGTTCGGCCACGGCGAGGTGGTCTATCGGTTTGAGCTGCCGGGGAGAAAGTTTACTGGTGCGGCGGCGCAATTCGAGGTCGGCTATCACCAGGGCGGGACGATCGCGGCGGAATGCTCGACGGACGGCGACCGATGGACTCGACTGGCGGCCATTTCCGGGCTGGGTACCGCGGAGGGGGCTATTCCCGCCGAATTGCTCCCCGCCGACGCCATCTATGTGCGACTGCGCGCGGAAGGAGAATCGCCTTCCGCACAGGTGTACCAGGTCCGTTTCGAAGCCGATCTGGATCGGCCCACGGAGGACGCCGAGGGCCAAACCTGGTATGCCGCGTGGCAAGGCGAGGCCGAGCCGTCCACGATCTTGGAATCCCTGGAGTGCCAAGAAACCCTGTCCGGATCGCGATCCCTGCACGGCGTCCTGCGAGGCTCGAACGCCGGGCTACGGAAAGCGAGCGTGGCGGTTTCCGTCACGGATCCGGGAGGGCGAACGACGGGGCCGGTGCAATCCGAAGCAGTCATGGATTCGGCCGGGCAGGCGGAATTCGAAGCGCCCTTGGCTTTGGGGTCGCCCGGCACGCACCTTGCCGAGATTCGCTTCACGGCCGGGGATCGAGAGTTGGGAACCCTGGAGCTGGAAATCCCTGTCGCCGAATTCGAGCGGACGGATTACGGGAACATGGTCGCCGATACCGCGGCCGCCGGCGTATGGTGGTGCCAAGCGGGCTGGAAAATACCCCGCGAACGACCTCTGCCGCGGTCCTCCGCCGGAGAGTCCGCCGAAGTTCGCCTGGAGGCCCCCAAAGGCGACCACGAGGCCGTTCAGGTCGTCTTGCGGCCAAAACAGGATTTGCAGGGCGTACGCGCGGAGATTTCCGATTTTCACGGACCGGGGGGCGCCGTCATTCCGGCCGGCTGCGTCGATGTCTTTCGGGTGTATTACCACTTCGTGCACTCGCCCACGGACTATACGGGCGTGCGCGGCTGGTGGCCCGATGCCTTGCCGCCGCTGGAATCGCCCTTCGCTTTGACGGCCGGGCTGAACCAACCGCTATGGATTCTGGTGCATGTCCCGCGCGACGCCGCCGCCGGGGAATATCGCGGCACGCTGCGGCTGACGGCCGAGAACTGGGAACTCGACGTGCCGATCCGATTGCAGGTCTGGAATTTCGCCTTGCCCGAACGGAATCACGTCGAAACGGCCTTCGGTTTCAGCCCGGGCACGGCTTTTCGATATCACAATGTCAAAACCGAAGACGATCGGCGGCGAGTCCTGGATATGTACTATCGAAACTTTTCGCAGCACCGCATCTCGCCCTACGACCCCGTCCCGTTGGACGATTTCACTGTCAAATTCGACCCGGAGGCCGATCCGCCGCGGGCGATCTTGGATTTCTCGCGCTTCGATCCGGCCATGGCCCGGGCCGTCGAGGAGTACCGCTTTACGGGAATTCGGTTGCCGATCCAGGGCATGGGCGGCGGGACTTTCCACGACCGTTACGAGCCGTCCATCGCGGGCATGGGCGAGGATTCGCCGAAATACCAAGCCATGTTCGCCGATCAAGTGCGGCAACTGGAGCGGCATTTGCGCGAGAAGGGCTGGCTGGACCTGGCCTACGTCTATTGGTTCGACGAGCCGGACCCCAAGGACTACGAGTTTGTACGCAACGGCATGGATCGGCTGAAGAGATACGCCCCGGGCCTCCGCCGCATGTTGACCGAGGAACCGGTCAAGGAACTCTTCGGCGCCGTGGATATCTGGTGTCCCGTCACGCCGAATTACGATCACGAAATCGCGGAAAGCCGGCGGGCCGAGGGCGAGCATTTTTGGTGGTACGTGTGCACCGGTCCCAAGGCACCGTTTTGCACGCTTTTCATCGACCACCCGGCCACCGAATTGCGGGTATGGCTGTGGCAAACCTGGCAAAGGAAGATCGAGGGCGTCTTGGTCTGGTCGGCCAATTATTGGACCTCCTCGGCCGCCTTTCCCGAGGGATACCAGGACCCCTACGACGATCCCATGGGCTACGTCAGCGGTTATTCGACTCCCAAGGGCGTCAAACGCCATTGGGGAAATGGGGATGGGCGATTCGTCTATCCGCCGCTTTCGGCGCGGGTCCCCGGCCGCAACAACGGGCAACCGATCTTCGACCCGCCGGTCTCCAGCATCCGCTGGGAGATGCTTCGCGAGGGTATCGAGGATTATGAGATGCTGCACCTCTTGCGGGAACTCTTGCAGGATCACGGCAGCCGATTGTCCGCCGAACAACGCGGCCAATTCCAAGCGCTGCTGGAGGTGCCGCCGGAAATCACGCGTGACATGACCGCGTTTACGACCGATCCGCGTCCCATCCATGCGCGGCGCGCGGCGATTGCCCAGGCGATCGAGAGCATCTCGGCCTTGGACGCCGCTAGCGGTATGTCCTCTCCGTGAAAGCGAGTCCGTGAAAGCGAGCAGCGAAGCGCGGGGCTTCGACCCCGGCGCCATCGACGCCGGTACCGGTACGTCCGCTCCGTGAAAGCGCGGCGGACGGTCGGCTTCTCACGCGCGGGCCGTTCGCCTTGCAGCCGCCGGGCCATCAACGGTCACGTTTTCCGGCACAAGGCTAAAATAAGGAGATGGTATGAACCGAGCGTTGTCGGCGTGGACCTCGAGAAGGTGTGCTTTCTCGGGCTGGACGGCCGGCGGGCAGTCTCGAGCCGTTGAGGCAATGCGACGTCGTACAGGAGGAGAACGATATGAAAAACAGGATTCCGGTCAGACTCAGGAAGGAGCCTCTGCTTGAGGCGATATGGGAAATCCGCTTCTCCGGTGCGAAGCCGCTCGTGGCCGACCTGCTTCCGGGAATGCTGTTCAAATCGTTTCCCGGTAAATATGATACGGCGTTCAGGTTACCCGGTGCGGACATACCTGCCCCTGTCGTCGAGCACGATCCGAATCTGCGGTATGCTCCTAAAATTCGACTCGAAGGGGCCAATCAGGCTGTTCTGATCGGGGATCGTGTCGTTTCGTTGAGCCGTCGTCGGCCTTACTCAGGATGGGCGAAGTTTTCCGACGACATTCGAGAACTTGCCGAAGCGGTTCAGGAAACAGGGCTGGTCGACCGGTTAGAAAGATTCTCTCTGAAATACATCGACCTGATTGAATTGGAAAAACCCGTCGGCCTTGCCCTTCTTGATCTTGGATGGTGTTCACTATGCCGGTTGAAAAGGAAAGAAGTACCTGTCAGTCGACGAAAGTCTCTTTATCCGAGTCGGAGCCGGTATTCACGCCAAGGACGGACGTGGGCAAGAAACTTTACGCTCTGCGGGCTAAAGCCGTTTCTGCGGGCATGAAACTGCTTTCCGAAGAGGAAATACTCGAAGAGGTGAGACGTCGGCGGGGGGAAATCGAGGACAATGAAAAGGACCGATATTGACGCGAACGTCCTTATCGCCGCATTTCAAGGCGAAGGAGAGGTTTGTCAGCGAGCATTGCGGGTTCTCGACGACCCGGATCGCAAGTTTGTGGTGAGCGATTATCTGCGGCTTGAGGTGCTCCCAAAACCGACATTCCATAAGAAACGGGAAGAAATCGAGTTCATGCAGGCGGTTTTTGAAAGAGCCGAGCATTTGGACACGTCTCCGACCTTGACGGGGCGCGCTTACTATGGCCTCGAAATATGACATAACTCCCATGGATGCTCTTCACGTGGGGGCCGCGGCGGTCGCCGGAGTGGATGAGTTGGTGACGATGGAAAAACCGACGAAGCCGATGTGCAAGGTTGAAGAAGTCATGGTGGTTTCCATCCATTCCGAGGCCGAGGACGCCCCATGAGGTTCACCTCGTTCCTGTACAAGAAACCGGTTGATCTCCCGGGCGACCGCCGCATGGTGGTCTGGTACGACGCGGAGGGAGACTTCAAGTCCTTCCTCGCGGCGTTCCGCGCACCGAACCGCGAGGTACTGTCCACCGAAGCCTCCGTCCTTAAGACTCGCCGCCGGGCCGGCGAGATTTACGGGCTGATGAACGAATCCGAGAATCCGGCGGAACGGGACCGCTGCCTGCTCATCTACGCCCCATCCGGAGAGGGGTGACCGAAGAAGAAAAGATGAAGGACCTATTCGGCGTCTACGCCATGGCCGGCGCTCCCTTCGGCGACGCCGAGGACCGGAAGGGCCAATCGCTCGCCCGTCAGGCCGTGCCGGGCAAGGCAGACGAGATCACAAGGCTTTTCCGTGAGGGAAGGTCGGACATCGCCCTTTTGGACGGTGTGGAAACGACGCCGCGCCGGCCGCTGCGGAACGACGTCTTCCGGACGGAAACGTCTTCCGGACGGCGACCCCGGCGGAAATCATGGCGGCGGCCCTGTGCAACACGGCGAAAGCAAAGGAGGGTTGCGCCTTCCACGCAACCCCCGGGAATAGACGACCATCATAGGAGCAGCGTAGCTTGGCCGGCTGGGGAAATGGCCGGGTGGCCGGCGAGCAGGCAGGGCGGCTGGGGAGCAGGCAGGGTGGCTGGGGTCGTAGCGTAGCGAAGCCCCCAGTCACCCACCGAGAGGCTTGCGTCTCGCAGCAACGCCCTACGGTAGACCACAATCATAGGAGGACGTATGGCTAGGCTGGTCGATGCGGAGCATAACCGCGCAACGAGAGAATCTGAGGGCGTGCCCGCCTCGAGCTGGCGCTTCGTGTTTCGGGCGTTGCGGCACCGCAACTACCAACTGTTTTTCGCCGGCCAGAGCGTCTCCGTGATCGGCACATGGATGGGGCGCATGGCGATCAGTTGGCTGGTCTGGCGGCTGACCGGGTCGGCGGCCATGCTGGGTCTGGTCGCGTTCCTCGGGGCGCTGCCGTCGCTCGTGCTGGCGCCGTTCGGCGGGTCCGTGGTCGACTGGTTCGGCCGCTACCGTGTGCTGCTAGCCTCGCAGGCCGGACTCGGTTTGGTGGCTTTGGTCTTGGGCGCGCTCGTACTCACAGGCAATGAGGCGATCTGGTCGGTGATCCTGCTGGAAACCCTGGTGGGAGTGGTGCGGGCCTTCGATGTCCCCGCCCGGCAGTCGTTGGTCGTAGATCTGGTTGATGACCGCGCAGACCTGGGCAACGTCATTGCCCTCAACTCCACAATGGTCCACGGCGCGCAGCTGATCGGCCCGACGGTTGCCGGCCCGGTCATCGCCGCGGTGGGCGAAGGCATCCTGTTCCTCGCGGACGGCTTGAGCTATCTCTTCGTGATCGCTGCCATGCTGGCCATGCGGATTCCTGCCCGCCGTCAGTCTACGGGCGATCGCGCCTTCCTGGCCCACTTCGCAGAGGGCTGGCGCTACACCCGGCGGTCCCTCTCGATCCGCAGTTTCCTGATGCTCATGGCGATGGTGAGCCTGCTGGCCGTGCCCTACACCGTACTGCTCCCGGTCTTCGCCGACCGCGTGATCGGCGGTGGGGCGACAACGCTGGGCTTTCTGACGGCCGCGAGCGGAGCCGGTGCCGTGTTGGGCGGCATCTATCTGGCCTCGCGGCGCACCGTGGTCGGCTTGGGGCGCGTGATCAGCATCGGCGCGGGGCTGTTTGGCGCGGCCCTGATCGCCTTCGCCTTCGCCGGCCGACTGTGGGCGGCGATGCTGCTGCTGCCCCTCGCCGGGTACGGGATGATGACCGTCATGGCCGGCTGCAATACGGCCTTGCAGACGCTGGTCGACGACGACAAGCGCGGCCGGGTGATGGCCTTTTTCACCATGGCCTTCCAGGGCACCGCACCGATCGGCAATCTGATCGCCGGCTTCCTCGCCGAACACCTGGGCGTGCAACTCACCGTCGCCGTCGGCGGCATCGCGTGCCTTGTCTCGGCCTGCTGGTTCCTCATGACCCTGCCCGCGATCCGCGCGGCATCCAAACCCGTCCTCATCGAGCGCGGCGTCATCGCCGCCGAGGCCGTCCTCGCCACGGCCGAGCGTCAATTGACCAGCGGCGGATGACTTCGTTCGGACTGCCTCCAGATTCGATTGCCCTCAGAGTGCGGGCCTCTCCCCCATCAGCGCCTGGGGCAAGGCCGCGGCCGCGCTCGCCCACGGCGTGCGGCAGCTCCACGAGCGGGCGGCTTCGCTGACCGCGGAACGGCCCGAGAACCCCGAACTCCCCAGGTTACGTTGATGTCCGCGAATAGACGCGAATGAAACTAATAAAGCCGCCCGGGAACCCCGAACTCCCCCGGCTACGTTGATGTCCGCGAATAGACGCGAATGAAACTAATAAAGCCGCCCGAGAACGACATCAATTGAGTCATAATTGAGCCATGCTGTGCCCATCGTCGAAGCGCATCACGCTGGACGAGCACGCAGACCTGTATGAAACGCGAGTGACAATCGATTCCGACGCCGTAGGGCCTTACAGGGTTTACCGTATCCCCGTTGAATTCCTTGGGGGGAGTTTCACAGGCACCCAAGACAACAGGCATACGCAAACCTCCTGCCCTAGGCCGAGCATCGCGAGTTCCCGGAGTGCTTCCAATCTGACTAACGTCTGGACTTTTGCAAACTGCTCCCCTCTCCCTCTTGGAGAGGGGTAGCAGGTGAGGGCTTGGTGAAGTTGGGCAATCACGGCAAGCCGTTTTCGCGGCTAATTGCCCTCACCATAACCCTCTTCCAAGGCGGACGAGAACTTGTCACCACAATTTGCAAAAGTCCAGT
>JAAZNR010000017.1 GCA_012798155.1 Thermogutta sp.
CCTTTTCCCGCAAAGTACTCCAACCAATGGCGTACGATGGCCGCAGTCAGATCGCCGCTTCGCTCTGTCAATTCCGGCACCGTCTCGCCCCAATAGAAGCCGATCCAACCGTCGGCAAGGGGCCGTGAGCCTTCCACGAAGGCGTCCAGCTCATCGAGCGTGCATTTCAATGGGAACATCTCCTCCACGACCACGGGCTTTCCCACGTCGTACACGGCCAGGGCGCGGAGGGCGTCCTCGACCTTGCCGGTCTCCGGATAGAAATGCACGCTGACGAAATCGAGGTGCTTGCCCGCCTCGGGCGAATAGAAAATCGGCTTGGCGCCGGGGAAGACCAGTGCCCAGGGGATGACGCCCACGGTGATGAGCCGGTGGGGGTCGTGTCTGCGGATCGCCATGACCATGCGTGCGACCCAGGCCGCCGCGACCTCGATCCGCGTTCTCCCCGCCAAGTCGAGCGTCAACCGCTGAACGAAATGCTTCCCGCCGAACTCGCCGGCGAGCCATTCGGTTTCGGGGCGTCCCTCCCCTGGTAGAATGGGTTCGTTCATGAGGTCGTAGCAAAAGACGGCGGGGCTGTCGTGACAGGCTTCCGCGACGGCCTCCCAGAATCGCGCCTGGACGGCCCAGCGGTCCTGTTCGCTCAGGGCGTCGTACCAAGGCGGGACGTCGCTCTTGTGATAGCAGCCCAGGCCCGTAATGTCGAGGTACAGCCGCATGTCTTCCGCCATGTGCACCAGCCGTTTCAGTTGCGCAAGGGCGGCGGGGTCGATTTCCTCCGGCGACTTGACGAATCGGGCGACCTGAAAATGGATGCGGACGGTGTTGGCGCCCAGGGCCTTCATCTCGCGGAAGTCTTGGACCACGCGGTCCCATTCGTCGAGCCAGTAGTCCTCGATCAATCGCCCGGCCGCGTCGTGGTCGTAATTGAATCCCCAGGCGACGAAGCGCCGGCCCGTTCGTTCCCGGACGAAATCGCGGCCGTCGGGGGAAAGGCGAATGGCTTCCATGCGGGGCCCATCCACTCTTCCCGCCGTTTCCTTAATGGCTTTCGTCCGCGAAGTCTCCTCGGCATGGACGGATGAAAAGCCGGCGAAAAGCAGGCAGACCGCAAGCGCGGAACCGGTCGCCGCACTGCCGGCTGAAGTAGGAAATGATCGCGGCATGGCATCGCCTCTCCGGTCTTGGTCGAGCGGTCGCTCGTCTGCACCGGCCTGGCGCCGGTCGCGTCCCTGAGGATCGTATCAGGCCTCGCCGTGCGGTGCATCGGCCGGGCGGGCGTCGGCTGTGGCTGCATCGGCCGGGGGTGCGTCGGCCGGGGGTGCGTCGGATGCGGGCATTTCGGCGGTCGGTTTGTCGCGGGGGATCGTCAGTCCCAACTGACGGATCTTGCGGTAGAGATTGGCCCGGTGCAAGCCCAGCCTTTGCGCCGCCTGCGCCAGGTTCCGATTGGTGAAAGCGATGGTTTGCAGGATGTATTCGGATTGGAATCGCCGCGTGGCTTCGGAGAGCGGGAGGTGGGGAGCTATCCGCGGCGGTCCGCCGACCTCCTTGGAATCCAGCCCCAGATCCTCGGTGTCCAGAAGCGTGTGCGAACAGAGGTAGGCGGCCCGCTCCATCATGTTGCGGAGCTCGCGAATGTTGCCGGGCCAGGGGTGCTGCATCAAGCGGGCCTTGGCCGTAGGGGCCAGTTTGGGGACGGGTCGCCGTGCCCGCGCGGCGAACTCCGCCAGGAAATGCTCGGCCAGCAACAGGATGTCATCCCCCCGCTCGCGGAGCGGCGGTATCCGCAGCGTGACGCCGTTCAAGCGAAAGAAGAGGTCCTCGCGGAATCGCCTTTCCCGGATCATGGTCTCCAAGTCTTGGTTGGTGGCGGCCAGGAGCCGTGCGCGGACGGGAATCGGCTGCGTCCCGCCGACGCGTGTGATCGTCCGCTCTTCCAACACGCGCAAAAGCTTGGCCTGGGCGGCCGGGCTAAGTTCGCCGATCTCGTCGAGGAAGATCGTGCCCCCTGCCGCGACCTCGAACTTGCCGGGCTTGGCCTGACGGGCATCGGTGAAGGCCCCTTTTTCGTGCCCGAACAATTCGCTCTCCGCCAAGGCCTCGGGAATCGCCGCGCAATTCACCGCCACGAAGGGCTGTTCGCGGCGGGCGCTGAGATAGTGGATCATGTGCGCGGCGACTTCCTTGCCCGTGCCGTGCTCCCCCAAAATCAAGACCGTCAAATCCGTCGCCGCCAGTTTCTCGATCAGGGCGCGAAGTTCCTCGACGGCCGGAGAACGACCGATAAGCCGTACGCCCTCGGCGGCCTGATCCACGATGCGGCGCCGCGCCGTGAGCAGTTCTTCGTAATCGCGAACGCTTTCCAGGGCCGCGGCGGCCTGCTCGGCGAATCGGGCAAGCGCCTCCTCGTCCTCTTTTGTGAAGTTCCCGTTGCGCTTGTTGATGACCTGAAAAACCCCTAACGGCTTCCCCGCGCGATCCAAAAGCGGCGTGCAAAGCAGGGTTTCCGTGCGGTAGCCCAGATGGGCGCCGACCTGCGGATCGATCCAGGCCTGAGCGGGAGAATCGCGATCCACTCGCATGGGCCGATGCTCGCGGAGGACCCGACCGGCGATGCCGCGGTCGTCCGGGATGCGGAGTTCGTCATCGACTCCCAGCGCCGGCCTGCCCACCAATTGCTTGGCTTCTCGGTCCCAGAGGAAGATGGTGGCGCGATCGGCGTTCACGAATTCCGCCACGGCCCGCGTAATTTCGATCAATAGAGGCCGCAACTGCCGGGCCTGATACCACCGATTGGTGATCTGCAGGAGGGCCTCTTTCCGTCGCAAATCCTCTTGCAGCCGGCGGCGGTGGGTGATGATCCGCCACGCGGCGCCCAGGGTGTCGGCTGCATCCGCTAGCAATTCTTCGTTGCCGGCGTCGGCGTCGGAGCCGGGGAACTGGGCGACCAATCGCAGCCGCTCTCCCGCGTCCAGGGTCAAGAGTCGTTCGCTCGCGGTCCGCTCGTCGCCTTCCGGGCCGTTTCCGGAGGCCGCGATGATCTCGGCGCGATCGTCCCGGAGCCGTGCGACCTTGAGCGTCTCGGCTAGCAGGCCCTCTCGCAGAGAGGAGATCGTCTGGCGTACCAGTTCGTTGAAATCTTGGCAGTCGGCCGCCGCGGCGAGAATGCGTCGCAAGATGCGCTCCCATTCCACCCGTTGCGCGCCATCGAGTTTCAGCACTTCCATGATCGACTTCCCCGCGTCGGTGTTCGGAACACTCGAGACAAGTGTGACCCCTCCGTTGAACCCCTGGGCCGGCCCGATTGCCCGTGCTTGCCCTGGACTCGGTCACGGTCCGTATTGTATCGCAGCCTCGACGGAGCCGCAAACCAGTCGAAAGGGCGAAGCGGCACTACCCGCCGTCCCGGATGGGGGAATTGTACGGCGGTTCCGGGAAAAGGAGCGTGACTTCGTGCCGGCCCCGGCTCGCGGAGGAGATGCGTTGCCGCATAGCCGTTCGCGGGCTTGCCCGGTCTGTCTTTGAAACGCAAAGGTCCGGACGGGACGGATTTTTAAACGCGGAGGGTGCGGAGAAAGAAGAATGGGTAGCCGCGTCTCCGCGTCCTCTCCGTCTCTGCCTTCTCCGCGTTTCCTTTGCATTCCCTAAAGCCGTTCACGTGCCTGCCGCCGACCCGTGAACGGTTACGTTGCGGGAAAGCGTCGCGCTTTGCCGGGCTGACGCCGAGCCGGGCTGACGCCGAACGCGGAAACACTTCCTGTGGCCGAACGCGGGAACTGTTGCTGATGCCTAACGGGGAACGGTTGCTGATGCCGAGTGCGGTAACGGTTCA
>JAAZNR010000185.1 GCA_012798155.1 Thermogutta sp.
CAGGTTGCGGACGTGCCGGCGAAGCTCCGCCTCATCCAGCTTGGCCAGGCGCGAAAGGTCGAGCGATTCCAAGACCTCGCGATGAATGCGGGTCTTGAGCCGTTGGAAGTCCGTCTCTCGGGCATCGGGAGAATCCGGCATAACCGGCGCGGATTGAGGACTTCCGTTGCACTTCTCTTCGCGATTTCTTCGCAGAAAATTCATAGCTGCTCTTGCCCGTCGGTGCGCTGACAAGGAGGTTCGTTCGCCCGTCACAAGTTTCCTCGCAGGTCCGGACGCTCTCCCTCACGATCATAAGGGTGCAAGTTGTGTGCCGGTGGTGTCAGGATTCGCTAACATGCCTTCTCGATTTCCTTCTTCCAGCCGAACTCCTTCTTCCAGCCGAACTCCGCTGTCAGACGAGGGTCCCCGGCCGAAATATCCCATGATTCAGCCAGCAGGGCTTAGTTTTACTGTGCAGGATCGCCGAAACCGGCTTACCGATCTTACGCAGACTCCTAAAGCTGCGTACCCCAGTTTGCCCAGCTTCTTATCCTGCGCAGTAAAATTAGCCGGCTCGGCCGACCGCCGCCGGCAACACGTTGTTGCCTCCCTGAGGCGATTCGGAAACGCCGGCATGCGCGGCGGCCTGCGATGCCTGGGCGGCTTCCTTCAACCGCTTCTTCTCGCAAGCCGGGCAGTCGGCCTCGGCCCCGCCCGTCCGCGCTTCCGGCTCGGATTTGACCGTGCCGCTCGGCGTAACCCGGATCGGACCCGCCTTCTTGCCCTCCGCCGCCAGCGTAGCGTTCTCCGCCTCTTCCACTTGCCAGGCGGCGAAGGTCACTTCCTCCACGCTATTCCCCCGCCAAATCTGTGCCGTTTTGGGGAGCGGCTTCTCTTGCGGTTGGACCTCGACCGGCCTCAGTCCGAGGAGCGTGTTGATGTTCACCATATCTCGACCGGACGGATCGGAAGTCACGGGATCCGGCTGAGGAACCAAGTCATCCGTTCCCGCCGACGCGGAAGCCGGGATCACCGGCGTGGAATCCAAGCCCATGCCGTCCTCGTGGCCGCACAGGACGACGCTCAGCGTCCCGTACTGTTGGGCCAGGATCAGTTTGTTGGCATCTTCCGACGAGACGGCCACCGTGATGTTTCGCAGGTCGCCCGGCCGATCCTCGCTGGCGGGGAATCGGTTGCGACTGGTCGCCAGAACGCGAACATGGCGCAATAGAGTGAGGGTTGCCAGTCCGCCGATTTCCGGGTGATCGTTCTTGACCGTCAGCGTGATGTCCACCAGGCTCTCCGGCTGAATCATGCCGTTCAGCGCCGCCTTCGCGTCCACCGCCAGCGTCACCGCCTTGTGACCCGCCGGCAATCGCTCGGACAAGAGGGGCAGCTCGCCCACGGCGTAAAGATCATCTTCGCGGATCGGCCGGCCCGCCATCACGGTACTCCGGACCAGGCGGTAGAGCGCACGCGACTTGATCGTCAAGGCGCCTTCGGGGACCTTGTCGGCCGGAACCTCCACGGTGTCGATGTAATCCTCGATCACCCGTGCATACGGCGGGAGATTGATCTTGGCCACGACGATCGCGGCCTTTTTCGCCCGGGGAGCGGCAGTCCGGGCCTGTTCCGGAGCACGATTCAGATGACGCACCGCATAGGCGGCCGCCAACCCGATCAAGACGGTGAACACCACGAAGGTGACACTTGCGGGAGTGACTCGTTTCATCGACGGACCTCTTCACTGTGTTGACCAAAATCCACGGACTCGACTGGAGATCGACGCGAGGAGTGCGATCTCGGCAAAGGCGAGAAATGCGTTGCCCACGGCTACGGGCGGCGATGCGCCCAACCCGCCGGTGACTCGCTGTGCTTGCAGATTGTTCTTGCAAACCACGTGCCCTGCCAAAGCCCGAAACATGCCCCTGTTTCGTGCTTGGGGGCGGAACCGATCTCAAAACCCTCCCCGCACCAGAAGTAACCCCATCATCAGCCACGTGCCGAGCGCCAGGGGGATGGCGAACGGCAGCGCCTTCTTCACCCGCGGTTTACGGCCATTTCGAGCATTTCGAGCAGGTAAGGCGACCACCGGCTTGGGCTGCCAAGCAACGCTTTTTCCCATCACCAGCATCACTAGAGCC
Organism: Thermogutta sp.; assembly: GCA_012798155.1. Lineage (GTDB taxonomy): Bacteria > Planctomycetota > Planctomycetia > Pirellulales > Thermoguttaceae > Thermogutta. Next base: position 2,127 of record JAAZNR010000185.1, read on the forward strand.
GACACCGCGGCGAACACCGTACCGGCCGCCAAGGCGACCAATATCCAATACGGTCCAAGCCAACTGCCCAAAGCCGCGAGGAGCTTGACATCGCCCATGCCCCCGCCGCCCAGAATGTAGGGCAAAAGCAGGAGCAGGAATCCCACGGCAAAGCCGCTCAAAGCGAACAAGATTCCCGACCCGCCGGGGAACATCGCGTGGTAGGCTACGCCCAGGATCGCCGCCGGAACGGTGATCCAATTGGGAATCCGCCGCATCCGCCAGTCCGTGACGGCAGCCGCTCCCGTCACCGCGAACACCGCAACTGCTAAGGGTACAAACCCCATCATCCGAAGCCTCGTTCGATTCCCACCGTTAGATTTCCACCGTTCGGTACGCGCCTGCAACGAACGATTGCCGCCTCGATGCACACCGGTGCAAACTTTCCGGCTCTAGGGGAGATCACGCCCCCGCGTGACCTGAGGGGCGGGATCGTCGTCTTGCCAGCTTCCCCAACTGCCGGCGCCGGGCAGATCCGCGGGCGGCTCGGTCTGGAAGCTTTGATCGACTCGAATGACCGCTTCCGCCACGTCTCCCAGTTCATCCACGAATCCGTCACGGACGGCCGAATAGGCCCCCACCAGCCCGATCACCATCAAGGTCGCGAGCAGGACCCATTCAAAGGTCAGCAGTCCTTCGTCTCCCTCACGCAATCGCTTCCACAGCCGGTGAATATGCCGCTTCATGGGATGTGCTCCCTTCATGCCGATTCAAGCAGACCCGCGTTTCCGCCCGGAAGACCAAATCTCAGCCGAGTCCGTTAGGGGGTTCCGCAGTCGCCGACCGGTCCCTGGTCCGGCCGCCCCGACGCGGGCCGATTCTGCTCGCCCGGGCAGGTCGGAAGGGCGTCCTCGAAGCTAAAGGCGTTCCCCCAGCCCGTGGCGTCGGTACTAACACTGTACGACTGATCGACGTGCACCGCGGCCGCCGTGACGTCTCCCAATTCGGATATCACGGCGTCGCGTACCGCCGACACCCCGCCGACGATCCCGATGACCAGCAGCGTCAACAAGAGAATCCACTCGAACGTGAGCACGCCCCGATCGTCCTTCAATGAGCGGAAGATCGCGGAGTAACGGCGTCGCATGGGGCAAACCTCTATTCTTACGGCTACTGTTCTTATGTCTACTATTCTTACGGCCGCTATTCTTATGTCCACGATGCACACGGGCAGTATGAATTCGGGGCCTCGCGGTCACGATACCGCGATGCCATGATGGTTCCGATTTCGGAAAGAATCTCAGAAAAGAATGACGTGACGCTCGCAGCGACCGGATTGGGATAAGTGACCAAGAGAAGCATGTGCGGTTCGTGAAGCCCCGGCCCTGCCCCGACTGAGTCGGGCAATCGGCCCGATGAGTCGGCTCCGCGGCCGGTTGGCCTCCCGCCGCGGAGCCGCAATCGGGAGACGGTGCGGCCGAACTGCGTCCAACCGACCGCCGGCGGACGAAATCACAGGCCGGGATCCTCGGCGTCGTCGCCGCAGGCGTCGATGCCGCCCTGGTCCTGACCGATATTGCCGGCGGTCAGACGACCTTGGTCCATGCCGGCCGAGTCGGTGTACGAGGAGTCGGAGGCGCCGTCCACCACGCAATCGGGAACCTGAACGTCCCAAGGATGCGCGATGAGATAGGACTGGTCGAGCGAGATCATCGCTTCGACCACGTCGCCCAGCTCCGTGATCACCGCATCGCGGACGGCACTCAGTCCGCCGACGACGCCGATCACCAGGACCGTGATGAGGAGGATCCACTCGAAGGTCAAAACGCCTTCGTCCTCCCGCCACACGCGAGACATGAAACTCTTCACTCTGTCGCTCCTTTGAACCGGAGACAAGCGAAACGGATAAGCCCCGGCCCACCGCGAGCCGACGGCACAACCACGCGGTTGCAGGTTTCCCACCCTGGGAGAACCCGACGGGCAAGCATCAGCCGCACATGCCGTGCCAAATGCCGCCCAAGGAGCGCAGCAAAGGGAGAGTGAATACGTAAACTGTGACTGTGTCACGACTTACGTCGATGGCTGTCGGCCGCGACGGGAATGATCTCTCAATGCCGGGAGTTCCCCTCGCGTTTCAGGAAGTGAACGTGTTCGCGCCCGCAAGCGACGCTCGTTTGCGCCGGGCAACATGTTTCGGTCGTGAAACATCGGGGCGACTGAAGAAACCCCGTTTCCAGTGACGACTGGCGACGCGGCAACGTGCCGGTCGCCCGGCGTTTGCCGGCGGAATCCGAGCAGGGACGACCGCCGACAAAAAAGCCCGGCCGTTCCGCCGGGCACATCTTTGAGCGCTGACCTTGAACAATCACGGCAACAAGGCGCTCGCCTCCCCACCCGACCGGCGAGGTAACCGTTCACGAGGACTGCCCCGATGCCTGCGGGGAAAGCCAGCAAAGATGGGACTGCTTCCTTGGGGCCTGAATCGGCTGGATACCTTTTTGGGTTTGCCACGGCCCAGGGACGGTTACGCGGAATGACGGGCTGAAACGCAGAGAACGCGGGCGGGCATGAAAAGATAGAAACGCAGAGAACGCCGAGACGGAGAAAAGGCTGAGTTGTGGGCGCGATTTCTTCTTCCTCTTGTTCCTTTTCTACTTCCTCCGCGCCCTCTGCGCCCTCTGCGTTTCAAAAACCGCCTCTGCGTCTCCGCGTTGCAATGACAGACCGGGCAGGGGCGTGAACGGCTACCCGGCGAGCGAATCGCTCGTCTCTCATGCCGGAGCCCGTGGACGCGAGTTGCCCGTGATTACTTCAGAAGCTTTTTCACGTTTTGAAGTTGGCCGGCCGAACCGAGCATCTTGTTCTTGTGGATGATGTACTCGGCATAGGCCGGCATGAAGGCCTTGCCGGGAGTCCGCGGATCGAAATCCTCGGGTTGCTTGAGGAACGTCTCGCGATAGATTGCGCACCAGACCAAGCGACCGTCGGTATCGATGTTGATCTTGCACACGCCGCGCTTGGCGGCCTCGATATACTCTTTCTCATTCACGCCGCTGGTGCTGCCCAGTTTTCCGCCCGCCGCGTTGATTCGATCCACCCACTCCTTCGGAACGCTGCTGGCACCGTGCATCACCAGGGGAAATCCTTTGGGCAGGGCGGCTTGAATCTTCACCAGAACGTCCAACCGCAGGGCTTGCTGCCCGGCGAACTTGTACGCCCCATGAGACGTTCCAATGGCCACGGCCAAGGAATCGCATCCGGTAAGCTCGACGAACTTGGCGGCCTGAGCCGGATCGGTGAGACAGACGCTACCCGTGACATCCTCTTCCACGCCGCCCAACTGGCCCAACTCCGCCTCTACGACTACGCCTTTCGCATGGGCCCGGTCGACCACACGCTTAGTGATTTCGACGTTCTTCTCGAACGGCTCGTGCGAGGCGTCGATCATCACGGAGCTGTAGAACCCGCTGTCAATCGCGTCGTAGCAGGTCTCTTCCGTGCCGTGATCCAGATGCACCGCGAACACCGATTCCGGGAAGATTTCGTCGGCCGTCCGAATCATGGCCTCCAGAAAACGCTTGTCGGTATAGGATCGCGCCCCGCGGGAGATCTGCAAGATGAAGGGAGCGGCCGTTTGCCAATCGACGGGGTCCTCATTCTTCTTAATTTTTCCCAAGTTACCGCGAAACAGCCCGACCGTTTGCTCGAGGTTATTGATGTTGTACGCACCGATCGCGTAGTTCGCGTAGGCGTGCCGAAACAATTCCGTAGTGGTGACGATCATTCTTTTTCTCTCCTCGAACAAAGGAGCGATCGGCCCGTCCCCGGAAAAGGGCCGGATCCCACCGCTCGATCTAAAGCCTTTCGCCGGCGTCCGTAACCGTCACGGAACCGGTGATAGATGCAACCAACGGAAGCTTGCACGGAGTCGGCAAGCAGAAAGAGAGCGGCCGCCCGCAATCCAAACTCCGCCCTCCCCCCGGCAAACCCGCCGCACACAGACGGACGCCGTTACCCGCACAATTTCCATTGATGGATTTTACCGACGGTTCGCCTGCCCGAACAGGCAGGGGAAAATCTCCGCATCCGCGTGGACGAACCCCGGAAACGTTGCGGGAGGCCATGCTTGCGGGCAAGAAAATCTCCGCGCCCCTGCGGGTACGAACCCAGCCCATGGCGGGTACGCTCGCCGCGGATCCCCTTATCTTGCCGACGCCCCTAGTGCGAACCCCACAACGTAATGGGGTTCCCGACGATTCGGTGCATAGCCGTCGATTCCGGCCGAGGGTGGATTGACGAACCGGTCGCGACACAACATAATAAATCGCGTATTCAAGCTTGGACTCATGCCGAGGACGGCCGTCCGCGGCCTTTCCTGCAGTTGATCTTTCACAACTGGACCCGACCTTTCACAAGTGGAACGGACCTTTCCCCAATCCGGAAAGCGGGCGAGGAAGCTGCGGCACTCCTGCCGGTCGACGCCCATGCTACCCGGTGAATTTCGGGGCTTTGCAGTCCGGTGAGAAGTTCCGATGCGAAGCGTGGGATTAAAAGATGAGCAGCATTGGATTAAGAGATGAGCCTTTCCGCGCGGCCCAGCGCTAATGTGCTATCTGCGAGAAATGTGCTATCTGCGAGAGTGTCGCTGATTTGCTATCCGTGCAATACGTGCAATATCCGTGCAATACGTGCAATAACTGTGAAATATCCCTAAAATAACGGTGAAAGTAGTCCGCGCCCCCTTCGTCTAGTGGCCCAGGACGTCGGATTCTCAGTCCGAAAACAGGGGTTCGACTCCCCTAGGGGGTACTATGCGCTTCTCGCCTCATTGCGCCAGTCGTTGCAGGTAGTATTCTAAAGACGCCGTGCACAAGGATTTACGTCACCATTCGGCGTCTTGCTGCGATTCCGTGCGGGTGCTGTCTGCTTCGCTTTTTGCTTCGCTTTCGGCCTTCGGTGCTTCGCTTTTTGCTTCGCTTCGGACCGCCCTTGCGAAGTCCGCATCCGTGATTTGCCAGTAGTGCCGGTCGGCGATTTGGACCGTATGGCCGCACCACCCCGCCGCCACGTGCTGGGGGTACTCTCGGGCCAACTCCGTGGCTCGGGTGGCCCGTAGGTTCTGCCACAGCTTGGGCTATGGCGTCACCCCCGCACGACGGATGATCTTTTGCAGTTGCGTCCGCAGGTTGACCGTGGATTTGCGATAGCGATTGATGACGTAAACCGTTCCCTCGGGTGTCGCGTCCCAAAGCTCCTCCAAGGCTTGCCGTAGCTGATGGGACAGCGGGATGATTCGCTCGCCGCGTCCGGTGTGGTGTTCGGTCTTCGGGCTGCGAACCCGCAGCCGCCCGCGTTCCCAATCCACGTCCGCCCACGTCAGCTCGATGATTTCGCTCGGGATTCGCAAAGCACCCCAACGGGCCAGGGCGAGGAGCGCCCTCCATTCGGCGTCGGGGCAGGCTTCCAGCACCTTGCGGGCGTCCTCCACGGTGACGAACGCATCCCTCGCCTTGTCGTGTCCCACGCTTTCCGTCAGCTTGGCGAACGGATTCCTCGGCAGCAGTTCGCGGTCCACCGCGTC
>JAAZNR010000186.1 GCA_012798155.1 Thermogutta sp.
AAACTGGAGCCTCGGGCGTAAGCCCGAGGTCGAAGTGCTCCGCGCGTAAAACTGGAGCCTCGGGCATCAGCCCGAGGTGGACGCACCGCATACCGTACGACGTGAAAAACGTACTCGCGGAGCATCCGCCGCCGGCGCATGTTAGCGTTCGTTTGCTTGCGTCGGGACACCGCCGGTTTACACCGGCGGCTCCCATGATAGCGCGGCCGGGTGGCTGCGGTCGTGGGTGGCTGGGGTCGAAGCGCAGCGAAGCCCCCAGACCCCTATCACACGGCCATGACCGGGTGGTTGGGGGGAGAACCGGGGTGGCTGGGGTCGGAGCGGAGCGGAGCCCCCAGCCGGATCGCTTCGCATCGCTTCCACCACCAGCTTACGCCGGCGGCTCATGTGTACGACATGACGTGACGCACCGGCGGGGGTGCGTCTCTGAAATGACCTGAAAGGAGGGCTTTGTCCTATGGCCGAGGATAATAAGCAAAGCGGTTGTTGCTCAGAGGTTAGTAAACCGATCGTGCTGACCTGCTCGGGGGCCTCGAACCTCGGCCGCCTGGCCGACCTGGCTGCCCGAAAGATGACTGCCGACGGCATCGCCCGGATGTCCTGCTTGGCGGGCGTGGCGGGCGGCGTGGACATGATGCGGCAAGCCGTCGCGGCCGCTCCCGCCGTCCTCGTGCTGGACGGTTGCGACTACGAGTGCGGCAGAAAGGTCATGGAAAAGGCCGGCTTTCCCAACTTCCATCAGGTGCGGCTGGACCGGATGGGCATGAAGCGGGGAGAAACGCCGGTCACCGGAGAGAACGTCCATCGCGTCGTCGGCGAGGCGGCCCGCCTGCTCGGCATCGCCGCCCCCTGATCGCGGCGTCGGCTTGGGTTCGCGTTCCCTATTCAGGAGTTGCAAAGATGGCGGACAAGAACGGTCTCCAATCGATGTTGACGGGGGCCTTGCTCCTGCTGGTCGGCATGGCCTTGGGGGCGATCTTCGTCAAGGTCGGCCAAACCCGGAAGGCCCCGGCGGCAAAAGCGGAGGGCGTCTCCACGACGCCGCTCGCCGAAAAGGTCGCTCCATCCGCCCAGGAAGCGGTCCTCGTGTACCTGTGCCACGGAAACTCCCGCTGTCCCACTTGCCTCAAGATCGAAGCCTCCGCGAAGGAGGTCCTGGAGCGGATGTTCGCGGAGGAGATTCGTTCCGGCCGGTTGATCGTCAAGGAGGTCAACTACGAGCAGCCTGAGAACAAGGACCTCATCCTGAAGTACGAGATCATCGCCCCGACCGTGGTCATGGTGCAGCTCAAGGACGGCAAGGAGGCGGCGTATCGAAACGTGATGGAAGTGTGGCAGACCGTGCACGAGCCGGCCGCCTTCGAGTCGCTGATTTCCGAGAACCTCAAGGAACTGTTGCCGAAAGCGGCGTCCTGAACGGGCGGCGCGTTTCGCGCGTAAAACTGGAGCCTCGGGCGTCAGCCCGAGGTGGACGCACCGCATACCGTACGACGTGAAAAACGCACTCGCGGAGCATCCGCCGCCGGCGCATGTTAGCGTTCGTTTCCTTGCGTCGGGACACCGCCGGCTCACGCCGGCGGCTCCCATGATAGCGCGGCCGGGTGGCTGGGGTCGTGGGTGGCTGGGGTCGGAGCGCAGCGAAGCCCCCAGACGCATGTATTCGCGGCGCGCACACCGCCGGCTTACGCCGGCGGCTCCCGGAACGTATGCACAACGCAAACGGCAGGCGCAGAGCATGAGCCTCGGGCGTCAGCCCGAGGTGGAAGTGCCTCGCGCGTAAAACTGGAGCCTCGGGCGTGGGCCCGAGGTGGACGCACCGCCGTCGGCGAAAGAATCGACAAGGAGCATTGCGCTTCATGAACGTGCAATGGTGGATGGAGCAGGGACCGCTGCTGGCCGCGTTCGGCCTGGGTTTGGCGACCGCCGTCGCCCCCTGCCCCATGGCCACCAACATCGCCGCCATTTCCTACCTTGGGCGCAAGGTCGGCAATAGTCGGACCGTCTTTCTCACCGGCTTGCTGTACACCGCCGGCCGGTCGATCGGCTATTTTCTTCTCGCCCTGATCATCACGGCCGGTCTGGCCGCCCTGCCGGGGATTTCGTCCGCCTTGCAGACCTATGGGCACATGTTTCTGGG
>JAAZNR010000187.1 GCA_012798155.1 Thermogutta sp.
GATTTCCGGCACCTCGTAGGGGTGCAAGGCGGCGATGCGCTCTTGGAGCCTCGGCCAGGACTCGCCGTCGGTCTTCAATAGCAGCAGCCACTCCTCGCCGCTCTCGACGTTTCCCTGCCAGCGGTAAACGCTGCGAATGGGGCCGATCAGTTGCACGCAGGCGGCAAGCCGTTCCTCCACCATCCGGGAAGCGATTTTGTCGCCCAGGTCCGCGCGGGGAACGGTGACGAAGACTTGCAGGAATCGGGATTCGGTCATCGGGTACTACTCGCAAAAATCGGGCGCGGGACAAAGGCGAGACCGCAAGGACGAAGGGCAGCACATCCCTCGGCGTCCGCGGCGCCGAGGCGGGATTTCCCGACCGCGGCGCCCGGCGCCCCGCGATCGCGGCCGATCATCAACGGTTTAACGAAGGGCATCGGCCTTTTTTGGGGGCGGCTCGTGATCCCCTGGAGGGGACGCATCGGGAGAATGCTCCCTCTCCTTGGCCTCGCGGGCGATTTCCAGGGCCGACGGACGGTAGAAATCGCTTTTGGCCTTGGCAGCTTCGGAGGACGCCCTGCCCGTGCTCGCCGCGGTCCCCGCCGGTTTTGCTTCGCCCGGCGTCTTGGGGGCGTCGACGATCTTCAAATAGTCCAAATCGAGGTCGTACCAGGATCGGTCCGCGCCCTCGAACTGGACCACGGCTCGGCCGTTGCAGTTGATGGTCCGGACGCGCCCGACTTTGCCGCGAAAACGTGCCAACTCGGGGCGATCGCCCTCCACAACGACATAGCGATCGGAGTACTCCAATCTCAAATTGGCGATACGCTGCATATCCATCGAACCCGGTCCCCGTTGGGCCGCGCCGCCGGTGAGCTTCGCCGGCCGCGGGACGATCGCCGGCCCCCTGTACGCGACGGCCCCGTTTACGCTTTGCCCGCGGTCCTGGCCTTTGCCTTGGCGGCATCCTCTTGCGAGACGCGCCAGCGCAGGTAGGCGTCCAAGAACCCCTGGATGTCTCCATCCATGACGGCTTGGAAATTGTTCAGCGAATAGCCGGTCCGAGCGTCCTTGATTCGCTGGTCGGGGTGCTGGAAATAGCTGCGAATCTGCGATCCGAAGCCGGTTTTCGGCATCGAGTCGTACTTGGCGGCCGAGGCCTCTTCGCGCTTCATTTCCTCCAGTCGCGCGAGCTGCGCCCGCAGCATCTTGAGTGCCGTCGCGCGGTTTTGATGCTGGCTCCGCTCGCTCTGGCATTTGATCATGATTCCCGTCGGGATATGCAACAGGCGGATGGCGCTGGAGGTCTTGTTGACGTGCTGCCCGCCGGGACCGCTGGCGCGGATGGCCTGCTCTTCGAGGTCTTCATCGCGGATGACGATTTCGTTGTCATTGGTGATTTCGGGAGTGACGTCCACCGCCGCGAAACTGGTTTGGCGTTTGCCTTCCGCGTTGAACGGACTGATACGGACCAGGCGATGCATCCCGCTTTCGCCCTTCAGATAGCCATAGGCCATGGGGCCTCGCACGGCGATCGTGGCGGAGTTGATCCCGGCGATTTCGCCGTCTTGCCGGTCCAGCAGTTCAACCTCGTAGCCGCGGCTCTCGGCCCATTGGATGTACATCCGCAACAGCATGGCGGCCCAGTCGTGGGCGTCGGTCCCGCCGTCGCGGGCATTGATCGTCAGCAGCGCGTTGCAGGCATCATGCTCGCCGTTGAGCAGCGACTTGATCGCCAGATCTTCGACCAGACCCTCGAGCTTTTCCAGGGCGGCAGGAACCTCTTCCCCGAAGGCCGGGTCTTCGTCCGCCAATTGGATCATGGCGTCGATGTCGTCGAGTTGCCGAAAGGCCTCGTCGATCGGTTTGAGGACAGCCCGAATCGCCTTCAACTCTCCCAAGACCGCGGCCGACTTCTCCTGGTCGTTCCAAAAATTCGGCCCGGACATGATGGTTTCGATTTCGGCCTCGCGGACTTTTTTTCCCGCGTAGTCAAAGAGAGTCCCGCAACTGGGTCAACCGCTCACGAATGGCTTGCGCACGGTTCAGAATTTCACCTTCCATCGGTCTTTCTCCGTAATAGCCGCCCGAAAGGACCGCGCCGGCCCGGGGGCGGCGGCGACCCAGCGGCGGTAACCTGCTTGCGGAACAATCGCGGAACAAGCGATCGCTCCAATCTACAAAATTGTAGCCGTTCACGCGCGTGCCCGGTGTGGCATCGGAACGCGGACGCGCAGAAGCTGTTTTTGAAACGCAGAGCGCGCAGAGGACGCAGAGAAAGGAGAAAGTAACTGCAACTCTCTCGTCTCTGCGTTCTCGGCGTTCTCTGCGTTTCCATCCTTTTATTCTCCGCAGCCGTGCCTGGGTTGCCGGGAGCCGAAAAACGAATCCGGCCATTCACTCCCAAAGGCGGCAGTCCCATGGTCGCCGCTTTCATCGCCGGCATTAACCCAGTCCCCGGGAACGATTATACGGAATTATACTGCCTGCCGGGAAAAAGCGCCAGCCGGGCAAACCAACCCCCAAATCATGCGGGCGTGATCCCTTCCGAAATCATTCCGGCGTGATCCCTTCCGGATGAATCCCTTGCGCCTGGTGCGCGCGAGCGAACCGGTTGTGGGGCCGGACGCTCGCGATGTACAATAATGCGTTCTTTGTTCGCAGCCCTTCCGGCTTCGCGAAGGGGTGTGATTAACACGAAGGGGTGCGATTCCGGGGTCCGTGGTGGTGAATGGTTCCTAGGGGAGGCGGCGCGATGGAGAGGTTTTTCGAACGGCAGGCTTTACGTTTCCTATTGATGTTCCTGCCGGTTACGGTCGCATGTGCGTTGGGCCATCGAAGCGCGGAGGCCGAGGAATCCGCGACGGCGGCGAGGGAGCGCCGGCCGAACGTGGTCTTTATTCTGGCCGACGACCTCGGATACGGCGACTTGGGGTGCTACGGTCAGCAGATCATCCAGACCCCGCGGCTCGATCGCATGGCGGCCGAGGGGATGCGATTCACCCAGTTTTACGCCGGGGCCACGGTTTGCGCCCCCTCGCGATGCGTTTTGATGGTGGGTCAACATACCGGCCATTGCCACGTCCGCGGGAACGCACCCGGCAACCGGCGCATCAACCAATCGCTCCGCGCCGAAGACGTCACGATCGCGGAGATCATGCACTCCGCCGGTTACCGGACCGCTTTGATCGGCAAGTGGGGCTTGGGAGAACTCGACGAGCCGGGCCATCCGCTCGCGAAAGGTTTCGACTATTTCTTCGGTTATCTCAATCAAGGTCATGCCCACAATTACTATCCCGAGTATCTCTGGCGGAACCTCGAGAAGGTGCGCTTGCGGAACGAAGTCGTCGGGGTGGGCGGGAAGCGGGCCGGACCGGTCCCGGACTATGGCGGCGGCTTCACGCCCGGCTACGCCGTCAAGCGAATCGACTATTCGCATGACTTGTTCGCGGCCGAGGCCCTGCAATTCGTGACCGACAATCGCGACCGCCCGTTTTTTCTCTATTTGGCCTTCACGATTCCTCACGCCAACAACGAGGGTACTCGCGGGACCGGGAACGGGGCGGAGGTTCCCGACTACGGCATCTACGCCGACAAGGACTGGCCGGACCCCGATAAAGGGCAGGCCGCCATGATCACCAGAATGGATGCCGACGTCGGGCGGCTCCTAGACCGGTTGCGAGAATCGAGTTTGGCGGAAAACACGCTGGTCATGTTCAGTTCGGACAATGGGCCGCATCGCGAGGCCGGCCATGATCCACGGCGATTCCGGCCGTCCGGACCGCTCCGCGGCATGAAGCGGGACCTTTATGAGGGCGGAATACGGGTGCCCTTCATCGCCTGGTGGCCGGGACGCATCGCGCCGGGCACGGTCAGCGATCACCTCGGCTATTTCGGCGACATGATGGCGACTTTGTGCGAACTGGTAGGCGTGCCGCTGCCGCCGGACCGGGATTCCGTCAGCTTTTTGCCCACTTTGCTGGGGCGTCCGGAGGAGCAGAAGAACCACGAATATCTCTATTGGGAGTTCTACGAGCAGGGTTCCGCACAGGCCGTCCGCTTCGGGAATTGGAAGGCGGTCCGCAAACCCATGCTCACCGGCCCCGTGGAGCTTTACGACTTGGGCGTGGATGTCGGCGAGACTCGCAACGTGGCGGAGGATCATCCCGCCGTGGTGCGGCAGGCCGCCGACTACATGAGCGAAGCCCACATTCCGCACCCCAACTGGAAGGTGCCCGACCGGAAGTGACGGCTGCATCTTCTCCATCTTCCGCTGCCGTTTTTCGGTCCGATTCGGCGGGGCCGGCCGGGGATGACCGCGGGGCGGACTCGCCGGCATTTCGGCCGGGTTCCGCGAAGCGTACGAGGGGACTCGCCTCGGGGGCCTGTTCGAGCTTTCTTTCCCTCGACGAGCGAGCCGACAAGTCCGCTTGACGGGACCGCGCAATGCCCGACAATGGAGCGTGTTCGGGCGGTCACCTCTCAAGAACCGTCCGGCGTTTGGGAAGGATGACGTCCTTGGGTGAAAAGCGGCGCCGCGTGTGCCGCGGATTCGGCCCGCGGCAGCCAAGGCGTTTCCGGCCTTGGCCGCGGGAAAAACCGTAGCGTTTGCGAGTTTTTGGTTTTCCACAGAGGAGGCTTGCGATGAGAAGTGACGGACTGGAAGGCTCCACGCGTCGAGGCTTCATGAAAACGACGAGTCGTATCGCGGCGGCGTCGGCGCTGGCCGGGACGTTCGTGCCCAGCGTCCATGCGGGAGAGGACAACACCATCCAAGTGGCGCTGATCGGCTGCGGCGGACGGGGGACGGGAGCCGCCCAGAACGCGCTCTCCGTTCAAAACGGCCCGGTCAAGCTGGTCGCCCTGGCCGACGTCTTTCCGAACCGGCTGCAAAACAGCTATAACAGCCTCAAGGAACGGATGGGAGACAAGGTGGACGTGCCGGACGATCGCAAGTTCCTCGGTTTCGACGCCTACAAGAAGGCGATGGATTGCCTGCGTCCCGGCGATGTGGCCGTCTTTGCCACGCCTCCCGCCTTCCGCTGGGTGCATTTCGCCTATGCCATCGACAAGAATCTCAACGTCTTCATGGAGAAGCCGATCACCGTGGACGGCCCGACGTCGCGGAGGATGTTCGACTTGGCCAAGAAATCGGTCGAGAAGAACCTCAAGGTCGGCGTGGGGTTGATGGTGCGTCACTGCCGCGGTCGCCGGGAATTGAAGAAGCGGATCGAAGACGGCGAAATCGGCGAGATCACCATGATGCACGCCTACCGGATGGGAGGCCCCGCCGCGAACTGCGGTCCCAAGCCCGACGGCATCACCGAACTGCTTTATCAGGTGCGGCAATTCCACAGCTTCATCTGGGCCAGCGGCGGCGTTTACAGCGACTTCTATATCCACCAAATCGACGAGTGCTCTTGGATGAAAGGGGCCTTTCCCGTCAAGGCGCACGCCCTGGGGGGCCGGCACTATCGCGGCAACGCCGTGGACCAGAATCTGGACACCTATTCGGTGGAATACACCTATCCCGACGGCACCAAACTGTTCTACTTCGGCCGCCAGATGGCCGGTTGCCACAACGAATTCGCCAGCTACGTCCACGGCACCAAGGGATGCGCCATCGTCTCCACTTCCGCCCACACGCCCGGCAAGGTGCGGACCTTCCAGGGGCACATCTTCAGCCCGGAGAATCAGCTTTGGGCATTTCCCCAGCCGGAGCCGAACCCGTACCAATTGGAGTGGGACGATCTGATCGAGGCCATTCGTGCCGATCAGCCCTACAACGAGGCGGAACGCGGCGTGGAAGCCAGTCTGGTGACCTCGATGGGCCGCATGGCCGCCCATACCGGCCGCATCGTGACCCGCGAGGATATCCTCAATTGCCCGCATGAGATGGCGCCGGATGTGGACAAGTTCACGGACGACTCGCCCGCCCCGGTCACCGTGCAGGAAAACGGGCTGTATCCGCAGCCCATGCCGGGCTTGAAGACCGACCGCGAGTATTGATTGTGGATTCGTCGGTCGCGGCGAGATCGCGTTCAAGCCGTGGGGGGAAGGCGTTCAGGCCGCGCGGCGAAATAGCGTAGCTGCTCACCGCACGCCGCACAAAGAAGCAGGGCGCCGGGTTGATTTCCGCCCGGCGCCCTGTTGCATTCCAAGATCGCCTGACTCGATCCCGGCCGCCGCTCGCTTATCCGAGTTGCGAGTAGGTTTAGTAGGTTTCAGGTTCAGAGCCAGAACGACGTGAAGACGGCATCGGTTGCGCCGCGAATGGTGGAGTTCTTCCCGACCACGCCGCCCTCGTCCGTGACGTTGATCTTGTACAGGCCGGTCAGGTAGGCGACCTCGGCGGCGGTTGTCGGGACCGGGGAAGTCCCGCGGGGGACGGCGCCCGGCAGCACGGTCCCGCCGGTCGCGTAGGCGATGTCCCGCCCCCCGTTACCGCGGAACGTGACCTCTTCAAAGAACTTGGCACGGTGGATGTAGCTGCCCGAATTCAATCGCGCTTGGACCGCATCCAGTACCACCTTGTCGTCCCCCGCCGACCCTTTGATGAGAGCGGTGTCGTAGCCGCCGTTCTTGGAGTAGGCATGGACGGCGTCGAAGAACTTGGCCCGGAAGTAGAAATCCGAACCGTCGAAGAGGGAGTAATCGGGCGTGGCCACGAAGCGGTCGTCGCCGGTCGAATCGTACAATTGCGCGGCGTCGAAGCCGCCATTTCTCGCATAGGCATGGACATAATAGAAGTCCTCCGCTCGCAGGCGGAAGCCGGCCCCCGTCAGCTCGCCGTAGTCCGGCGTGCCCGTGAACAGGTCATCGCCGGGCGAGTCGTTGAGGAACGCGACGTCCGCTCCGCCGGCCTGCGAGACCATCAAGACTTGCTCGAAGTTCGTGGCCGTGTGGGAATACGTATTTTCGGCGTCGGAAATCGTGAGCAGTCCCGGATAAGCCGTGACCGTATCCACCCGCGGCGAGTCGTACACGGTCAGCGAATCCGTTCCGCCGCGGCCGTCGATGGCAACGCTTTCGATATTCTCCGCTTGGAAGCGATAGAGGTCCGCGAACATGACGGCAGCCCCGTCGGCCCAGACCACGGCGGTATCATTTCCGGCGGTTGCGAGGATCGACACCGTGTCCCGACCGCCCAAGCCGTCGATGAGCAGATAGGTAAGGGACTTGGGGATCGCTTGCAGGTTGCCGTTGATCTTGACGGTCCAATTCTCGGGCGCGGCGCCGGCGATGAATTCGATGACGTCATCGCCCTCGCTGCCCCGCAGGGACAGTTGCGCGACTTCCACGCCCAAAGGCTCCACGCCGGGCGGATCGAGCAAGCGTGTGAAGATGTCGGTACCGTTGGCGGCGGCCACGAGCGGATCGGGATCGGTGGACGCCCCGGTCCAGGCGACGACATAGTTGCCGACGGCATCCATGGCGATGACGGGAGTCACTTGGTCGCCCGCCGTTTCGGCGTTCACCCGGAACTCGCCTGCCTGCCCCTTGGGAGGCAAGACGTAGTCGTTTCCGTCGGCCATGAACATGCGGGCATAGATGCCCCAGTCCACGACCAAATCGTTATCCTGGCCCATGGTCGTCCAGGTGATGGTGAAATTGCCGGCCTTGTCCATGGCCACGTCGCTCTGGTACTGCCAGTGCAGCGCGGTTTGATTGACCAGGAACTCGTCGCCCTTGGCGGTCCCGTCGGGCGCAAAGCGGCGGGCGAGCACGCCGTAGCCGCTGCCGTCTTGGCCGAAGCTGCTCCAGGTGATCACGAAATCGCCGTCGGCGTCCATCGCCACGCGGGGGTCGATCTGGCGGTTGACGCGATACTGGGTGGCGAGGATCTCACCGGTCCGCGGAGTCCCATCGGCATTGAAGACGCGGGCCACGACGCCCCAATCGTTGCCGTCTTGGCCGTCACTCATCCAGACGACCACGAAATTCCCGGCGTCGTCCATGGCGACATCGGAGTTCCGCTGGGAGGCGGGATTCGGCACGTTGACCATGAACTCGTCGCCCAACGCTTGGCCGAAACGGTTGTATCGCCGCCCGATCACCGCGTTGCTGTCGAAATCCTGGCCGTAGCTGCTCCAGGTGACGACAAAATTGCCCACGGAATCCATCGCCACCTTGGGGGTGTATTGGGGGTTGAGGCGGTACTGATTGACGCGGAACTGTTGCCCCTGCGGCGTGCCGAAGCGATCGAAGACGCGAGCCCATATCCCGTCCGCGTCGGTATCGCCCTCTCCGGACCAGACGACGACGAAGTTGCCGGCATCGTCCATGGCGACGTCCGGCTCGACTTGGTTGCCGGTTTCGATCGTGTTGACGATGAACTCCGGCCCCTCCGGTTCGCCGCGGCGATTGTAGCGCTGGGCGATGATATTGGTATTCGTGGTTCCGGTATCGCCGCCTTGGCCGGGGCTGACCCAAACCACGACATAGTCGCCGTTGTTGTTCATGGCCACGGCGGGGGCGGTTTGATTGTCGAGCAGGGTCGTGTTGGCGATCGCGTCCACGTCTCCGGAGCCGGGCGTGCCGGGCATTCCCGGACCGGGCACCCCGACCAGCAGCCGGAAGTCCAACGTGTGATTGCCGCCGTTGGGGTTGAAGCCGGTGCGGCCGAGCGGATTGCCGGCCTTATCCCGCACCCCGCTCTGCTCGGTTTGACCCGGCCCGGCCGCTACCGGCGCCAGCACCTCCAAGGTGTAGGCCGCGCTGTCGAGCGGCTGCAAGCCGGCTTCGCCGGGGTTGGCGTCGATTTCCAGGACCGCTTGCCACTTGTTGGCGGCGGGGATATCGAGGCCCAGTTCCGCGGCGAGTTCCGCCGCCTTGTTCATGCCGAATTGTACGCGCGTCACCGCGCCGCCCATCAGGACGCCGTCCTTGGACAAGCGATAGTTCTCGGGGTTCGTCACGCTGTCCAAGACCCGCTTGGCGGAGGCGGGGACGGGCTGGCCGTTGGCCAAGGCCTGGTCGCGCTGCTGGATGGCCCAGGCCAGGGTCGCGTCGTCGAAGGCCAGCATCTCTTCGTCGAAGTTGATGACGAGATACTGCACTCCGTCGGGCGTGACCAATTGGGAGCCGTCCACGGCCTGGCCGTCGGGGGCGTAGATATCCGAAACGATGGGGCCGGCGGTGTCCAGCGTTTCGAGGAATTGCCGGTAGCGAATCGTGGAATTGGTGATGGTGCCGTCGGTGGCCCGCTCCCATTGGGTCCAGGCGACGACGAACGATCCGTCGGGCGTGACGCCCAGCGAGGCTGCCGTTTGAGTCGTGCCCTCGTCGGCGGGCATATACTCCACGATTTGCGGCGGCGCCACATCGGCTCCCCCGGCCCGGCCCGGTGCCCCCGGGTTGGGAATCAGGTAGAACGGCCAATCGTGGCCCTCGCCTTGGAAAGTGACCTCGAACACCGCGTACTCGAACGGATCGACCGCGGATCCAAAACCGTCCGTGACCTCCCAGGGCGTGCCTTGCCGGTTGAGGATTTCGTCGAAGGAGAGCAGGCGGACGTCGATGGGACCTTCGTAGGCGGTCTCGGCCCAATTGACGCCCGTTCTGACCGCGCCCTCCAGCACCGCATCGATGCGATCGATCGTTTGCTGCAAGCTCCAGACGTTATTGATTTGGAGGTTGTCGATCGTGAGATTTTCGTATCCCGTCTGCCCGCCGCGGTAGAGCCGAACCTGGAACGATTCCCAGTTCAGTCCCCGATCCATGACGATGAAATACCGCTCATTGTGGCCGTCGCGGTAGGCATTGGCGATACTATCGCTGAAGAGCGTGACCACATTGAAGTTGGGATCGGCGTCGAACCGGCTGAACATGATGCCGTCGGCCTCGCCGCGCAAGAGGCCGGCGACGCCGTCGAGGATGGCTCGCAGCCGGCCGATCTGTTCCGCGTTGGCGCCGCGGTTGACCGCCCGCACGAGAATCTCTTCCAGCGCCCCGTCCACATCCCCGTTATTTTGGTATCCGACCGGGAAGAACTCGAAGCTGGGATCGAAATACGTCAGCAGGTCGGAGTTGGTCGTGGCGTTGATTTGCTGTTGGAGCAACGTATTGGCGAAGAAGAAGGCGTCGGTGGAGACGTCGGGGCCGTAACCCTCGTAGGAGATCACGATGTCGCCGTCGGCGTCGAGTCCGGCCTGGGCGCCCTCCTGGGATCCCGGCCAAAGCGGTGCGCCGTCCGTCGTCAAGGAAGCACTGTTGGGGCGGAACGTATCACGCAGGACGGTTCCGGTGGGGTTCCCCAGGGCGTCCACCAGCTCGTACATGATGGCGCGGACGCCGGGCGTGGTCTGTCCCGTATTGTCCGCGTCCCCTACCACCGCCCAAGAGATGAGGAAGTGGTTGGCGGAATCGAACGCCACCGTGGACGATCCGCCGCCGCCCACGCCGAATTGGTTTAACAAGACCTGGCCGCTCGGATCGTACGCCTTGGCAAAGACCGCGGAAGTGAACACTCCGCCCGTGAGATAACGAACGTCGTCGGTTCGATCCCAAGCGATGACAAAGTTTCCGTCGTGACTCATGCCCACCGACGGATCGAACTGGATCGCGGTTTCCTCCGTGCTGACGAGGAATTCCGTCCCGACACGCTCGCCCTTGCGATTGAAGATTTGGGCCTTGATGCCGTTAAAGAAGCTGAAGTCCTGCGCCCCGTTGGCCCAGGCGATGACGAAGTTGCCCACGTCATCCATGCCCACCGCCGGCTGGAATTGCGGCCGCGTCGTCTCGTCGTTCGCGCGGAAGGTGAAGGCATCGACGCGGGCGATGCTCTCCGTGTCGGGAATCGCCACGACCTCGACGCCGGGAATGCCGTCGAAATCCGGGTCCGTCATGGCCGCGGGACGATATCGCCGCGCGAAGATGTCGGTCACGCTGCCGAAAATCTCCGAATCGGGGACCTCCCCTTCCCAGACGATCACGAAGTCGCCGTCCGCGTCGATGGCCACGGCGGGGTTGATCTGGTCGTACTTGTCCGGCCCGGGCGTGAACGGGTCGTCCGGTTCGTCCGGATTCACGCGGAATTCCGGACTCGATTGCTTGAGCGTGACGACCTTCGCTTGCGCGGACGGCAAGAGGTTGTTGCCCAATTCGTCCGTCACGGCCGCGATGATCAGCTCCGGATGATCCTCCTTGCCGGAGTCGCCTACGAATCGCACGTCGAATTCCGTGGCGCTCACGGCGGTGACGGAGATTCGCGGGCGAGCCGTTACGGCAGTGATCGGTTCCGAATACGGTCCCTCCGCGCTCGGTACACGGTCGGGCGGCGGAAAATCGATCGGCCCAAGCGGAAAACTCTGCACCCGCGAATTGAATGCCTGCTCGATCGCGGTGGCCGTGGCCTGCGGATTGCTCGGAGAAACCGGGATATTGGCGATGAGCGTCGGCTGCCGAACCGTCGTCACCGCAACGTTGGGGTAGAATCCGCTGGTGAAATTGGGGCTGTCTACCGCGAGCTTGGGCTGATTGACTCCCAGCGCCGCGCTGCCGTATTCGATGAGGAACTCGCCGCTGCTGACGGCCGTGACTTTCGTGTTTTGCAGGGGGCCGCCCAGGCCCTGGAGCGCGGCCTGGATTTTGGCCGCCAATTGATCCGGAGCGACCGTCTCGTCGTACACGATCGTGGCCCGTTCCGTGGGCGAAATGATCCCGTCACCATTGGTGTCGGCCTGCAAAGCGAACGTGCCCTGGATATTCTGTTGCAAAAACGTGTAGGGCTGCTGCGTCGCCGTCACGTTGAGTCGTTGCACCAGCGTCGTGCCGCCGTAGATCAGCGATACTTGGCCGTACAAACTGGGAAAGGTATCGTTGAGAACGCCGCCGGGGAGCGTGATTCGCTGAACCTCATCGGTAAGGTAGCGGGCGTAGACGTTCCATTCGGTTTGAGGTTGCCCCGTGAGCGGATCCAGTACCGGGTTGCCGGAGAACGGATCGATCACGGTGTCGGCCCGGGACCAGGCCACCACGAAGTCGCCGTCATTGTCCACGGCGATGGATTGCCCGGCGATGGTGCCGCCGTCCGACGAGGGAATCAGCGACTGGTTGACGAGCTTATCCAGGGCATCGACGGGCGTGACGCTGAGCAGCGTCCGCTCTTCCAGGGCATCCAGACGCAGGCGACGATGTTTGTGCGTCCTCTTTTTCCCTTCCGAACGGCCGCGCCGATTCCATAAAGTCTCCCAAAAGGATCTCTTGTGTTGCCGAGAGGACGACCGAAACTGCGCCATGTCAGAATCCCTCAATCGTTGTCAGTTCCGCCCTTGCAGAGGTGTGCGAGGATCCGTTTGATGAGTCTCACGCGAGCACATGCGAAAGCAGCGGATTCCGCTTTGCTCGCCCAAATGCCGACCCAAGCCTTGACTACGGCCCAAACATGATCTCCGGAAAAACGATGCGTCCCGATCCGCGACCGGCCATTCTCGGCAATCGGCGATCCCTCGAACCGCGGGTTTCAAAGGGACGCACCGGATTAGCGGCGTGATATTTTAGCCAGGCTATCCATATCGACTGCTTTATCATGATTGCAGCCCAGGCGACCGTCAAGGCGCGACCTTTGCAGTGATGCTTTTTGACGGCCTACTTCCGCTCTTTTGACGGCTTATTCCCGCCGAAGGTCCCCATCCCTAAGAGTTCATAGTCATACCCCGGAAGACGGTCGGCTTCCCTCGCCGCATTTACCCCGGCAACCCTTTTCCCATTTCCAAAGCCCCTCGCGAAGGGGATGGTTGGAAAAGCTGGATTTCCTCCCTTGGCTTTGCGAACACGCACAGCCCCACCCTGGTGAGGCAAAATGTCGGCGGTCGCCTTTCTGCTTTCTTGTTGGATGCGCGGATCGGCCCGAGAGTTCCGTTTTTGTCCTTTGGGCGGGCGAATGGAGAAATGACGCGTGCGCAAGGAATCGCAAGGATGGATGCTCGCCGGGCAGTCCGAACAGGCAACCTATCCGGATCGCGAGGATGGTTTACCACTAAAAGGGCGCGAAAAAGAACGCGGAAACTACCCCTTAAGGGTTGGTTCATCCGACGGATCTTTAAGGGTGGCTTGATCGGGCGGATGGTCGCGAAACTGCCTCCACGGAATGCCCAGCTTCCGCATCCGGGAACGAAGCGTGTGCGGATTGACCTGAAGTAGGGCGGCTGCTCCGCGCGGGCCTTCAATCCTGCCGCCGGTTCGGCGGAGGGCTTCCATAATATGTCCGCGGACGGCCTCGTCCAGCGAAGGGAATGGTTCTCCGCGTTGCGATTTCGGCTCCGCGGGGCGATACGTGGAGTCGGTCGAGGCGTTCCGCCCGCCGCCCCCCAGGGCCTTGGCAACCTGCAATCCTTTGCCGTTTCCCAGAATGGCGGCGCGGTCGATGACGGCCGCCAGTTCTCGCACGTTGCCCGGCCAGTGATAGGACATCAGCAGACGGATATCCTCTTCGTTTGGCAACTGCAAGGCCAGCCCGAATCGGACGGCCGCCCGCTCGGCGAAGTGCCGCGCGAGGGCCGGGATGTCTTCCAATCGCTCCCGGAGCGGCGGCAGGAAGATCGGAAACACGGCCAGGCGGTACCAAAGATCCTCGCGAAATTCCCCTTTTTGCACCATTTCCCGCAGGTCGCGGTGGGTTGCGGCCACGATGCGGACATCGACCACGAGGGTTTGGCGTCCCCCCACACGCTCGAAGGAGCCGTCTTGCAGGACTTGTAACAGGCGAACCTGGGCCGGCAAGGAGAGTTCCCCGATCTCGTCCAGGAATAGGGTTCCGTGGTTTGCCCGCTCGAACCAGCCGCGATGCGTCTCGGAAGCCCCGGTGAAACTTCCCCGTTCGTGTCCGAAGAGCTGGGAATCGATCAATTCCGGGGGAATTGCCCCGCAATTGACTCGCAGACATGGGCCTCGGGCACGCCGGGAGCGGTTGTGAATCGCCCGCGCGATCAACTCCTTTCCGGTGCCGGTCTCGCCCAGAAGCAAGACGGGGGCGTCGGAAGCCGCTACCAGATCGACCCGCTCCATCACGTGTCGGAGGCCCGCCTCAACGCCCACGATCGTGTCGCCCAGCGATTGTCGCCCGAGCTTGGTCAGGAGCCGTTGTTTGTCGGCCTCCGCGGCTTCCCGAAGGATGGAAATCTCCCGAATGCGCTGGTCGTTCTCCAGGCACGTGGCAAAGGGCTCCAAAAGCAGCCGGAAGAA
>JAAZNR010000018.1 GCA_012798155.1 Thermogutta sp.
CCAATTCACCCCGCGGGCGAAAATACGACATCATGTCTTCCAGCGGTTCCAGCAACTGGACGGCGGCCAAACCCGCTGCCATGGCCTGTTCATACTGGGCCAGATTGAAGACGATTTGGAACTCTCCGCCCATCGCCTTGGAGGTCAGCGACAACTCCCGGCCGACTCCCCGGGGGGCCTTGTGCCCAGCTCCACGACCGGGGAGGACCTGGCCGTCCGCGGTCCGGCCTTGCCCGCTTGCGCCGGGCCTGGTCAATCGCCGTAGGAACTCTCGGCGGGGTGCGTCGGACGGCATGGGACAACCTGCGAAGTGCCTTATTTCGCCAACCTGTCGCGGATCAGACCCTCCGGTATGCCGAGTTGCTGAGAAATCTCGGCCGGACTGAACCCATAAGTGGCCAGGCTGCGAGCCTCTTCCCACACCGCGTCCGGCGGAGCATCGCCGAAATCGGGACCGGCCGGGGTTTCGTCGCTTGGGGCCGGTGCCGCGGCTTCGTCGACCGGGCGTGATCGGGAGCCTCGGGAAGCGTCCCCGTCATGCGGGACGTTTAGGGCCTCGAACGCCGCCAATGCCCGTTCCAGCCGCGCCGCGGCCGACTCCGCGCGGGAAACCAGCTCTTGCAGCAGGGCCAGCTTGCCGTCGATCCGGGCCGCCACCTCGCGGGACTTTTCATACAGCCGAATCTCCATCTCGTCCTCTTTGTTCGAGAGTGCGGATTCCTCGCGCGCAAGCTGCCTCTTACCCCACATTCGCGGCTCGGTTTCCGCGCCACTCAGCGTCCGCCGCGGCAGCCGCCGCAACACGAACCACAGCACAACGACGACGGCGATAGGGAAAAGGAGTTGCAAATCCATACCGCGGAACGGCTTGCGCCGCCTCCCGATCATTGCGGTTCCTGCGCGGCGGATTCGCCGGCGTAGGCCTCCGCGGCCTCGCGATAGACTACCTGCAAGGGGACGCCGTGCTTTCGCGCCACGTCTCGGCAGGACTCGAACTCGGGGGCGAACCTCGGCGTGCCGTCCGGCGTGTAGGCCACCTTGCCGACCACCGTCCCCCAGCGGGTCCGTACTTCCGCGGATTCTCGCTTCAAAACCCGGCGTTCCACGGGCCAGCGTCGCACGCCCAGCGTCGTCGTTTCGGTCAAGACTACTCTTTCAACCGCGGCCAGGTGCTCGGCTCGGCACAATACCGTCAGCCGGACGGCCGGGCGATTCTTCTTCATTTGCCCGCCGGAAGCGAACACATCCAGCGCGCCCTCCTCCAACAGGCGTTCCACGGTATAGCCCACGATCTCGCCCGGAACATCATCCAGATGGGTTTCGACCACCCAAATCCGCTCCACCGACGATTCATCGCCGGCGAGACCGGCCTCCTCGGACGTTCCAATCAGTACTCGGAGGAGGTTGGCTCGCTGGGGTATGTCGCGGGAACCCGCCCCGTATCCAATGCATTGTACGGTCATGCTAGGCGGAGGACCGAAACGTTGGGCATAGCTGGTAATCAAGGCGGCCCCGGTGGGGGTCGTCAGCTCGAAGGGGACGTCCGCCTCCAAAATCGGAACACCGACCAACAGTTCTGCCGTGGCCGGCGCCGGGATCGACACCTCGCCGTGCTGGATGCGGATAGTACCGTGACCTGTCGGAATGGGCGAGGCAAAGACCCGCTCGACCCCCAGCAGGTCCAGGCACACCACCGCGCCTACCACATCCACGACGGAGTCGGCGGCTCCCACCTCATGAAAGTGTACCTTTTCCACGGTCGTGCCGTGGACCTTGGCTTCGGCTTCGGCCAGACGGCGGAAAACGGCCGCGGCTTTACTCCGTTGCGAGGCCGTCAAGTCCGACCGCTCCAAGAGCTCCAGGATGTGCCGCAGGTGGCGATGGGAATGCTCGGGCTGCGTTTCCACGCGGATGTGCGTGGCGCGGAAGCCGCCCTTGCGAGCCTCCTCCGCAATCAGACGGCAGCCGGGCAAGCCCAAGGAGTCGATCGCCGAAGCCAATCGCTCAAAGTCGGCCCCGGCATCGACCAAGGCCCCCAAGATCATATCTCCGCTGATCCCGCTGAAACAGTCGAAATACGCGATCTTCATGGAGTCCGCCGCCTCCTGCGGAACGCCCAACGAGGGTGAATGGTGTGACGACGCGGCACCGCGACGACCGAGCCGCTCTTCAAACCGCCGGTCTTCCAACTCGACCCTTCCATGATTCCGGGGACGATGATCGCTGCCGCCGTACTCGAATAGGGTGATTCTACAATGCGAACGTCGATATGCACACCGACCTTGTTTCGCTCGGGTTGGGAACCGCGCCGCGGCACGAGCACGCCTTCAGCGCGGAACCCCCGCAAAATCCTTGACGCGCCCGGAGGGATGTGTATAACAGGAATTGCAGGGTATGGCCACGAATCGCGCATTTCGTATATTCGCGTCGGATTCTACTCTAGTTCTGCTCTAACTTGGGCATTCGCGGGATCGGGTTCCGGCACCGCCCGGCCGATCCATGCGAATCGCGTGAAGGAGGGCCGCCATGCTCAGCAGCCGCCTCTTTTCGCCCGGTATTGGGAATGGCAAGTCGCGCCCCGGTTCTTCGGCAGCGCTGCGGCTCGCCAGGCTTTATGCCGTCGGGTTGGCCGTGGCAGGGATTGTTTGGATAACGTGGGGCGCGGGCTGCCGCCAGGCGGAGTCTCCCGCCCCGGCCCCCGCGGCCGTGGAGGAGGTCGAGGGCCTTTCCCAAGATCAGCCCGCTGCTTCCCCCTCGCCGCAAGAGCCGCCCAAGACGGCGACGTTCGTACTCGGCCACGTCGATCCGGTGGAGATCTCCGCCGGCGAAGAAGTCGCCCGCGAGCTGAAGGTGGATCGTGCCGCAGTGCAAGGCGCGGTGCAGCTCGACTTCCAGAACGTTCCCGACGGGATCGTCATCAGCCCCGCCGAAATCCCCGCCGATGCGGATTCGGTGGCGCTGAAGATTCGCGCGGAAGACCGGCTGGCCGACGCGCAATTGCTCTCGGTGGTAATCATTCGAGCGAAGGCCGGCGATGCCCATGGTTCCGGAACCCTCTCCCTGGCCGTCGCGCCCGTGGTGTTGCCGAAGGTTCAACCGCCGGTCGAACAATTGGTTCGGCCGGGCGAGGAAATCGTGGTACCCGTCAAGCTGGATCGCGGCGCGTGCAAACGCCCCGTGCAGATCCGGTTGGAGAACGCCCCTTCGGGCGTCACCGCCGAGCCGGTCATCGTGCCGGAAGGTTCGGAGACGGCCGAGCTGCGAATTCGCGCCGCGGCCGACGCCGCGGAAGGCAGACATTCCGTCAAGCTGGCGGCGGTGATTGCGGGCAAATCGTCGGGGGCGGATTTCCCGCTGAGCGTGCAACGTTCTCCTTACCGTATCAACTGCTTCCGCGTGGTGACGCTGAAGCCGGGTGAAACGCAGGAGGTCGCCATCCCCGTCGAGCGCCGGGGATACACGGGGCCGATTCACCTGGAGTTCGAGAATCTTCCCGACAAGGTCTCCGCGGCGCCCGTCGACGTCCCCCCCGGCGGGACCTCGGTCAAGATTCGTTTCACGGCCGAAAAGGACGCCAAGGAGCGCGTGCGTTCGGTTTACATCCGATCCCGAGCCGGAAGCCTCAGCACCCGGGACCCGATCATCGTCCGGGTCTCATGGGGCGAGTCGGGTTTTCTGCCGCGGGAAATCACTTTCGATCCCGAGATTGCGCCGCTCTTGCGACGGGGGTCTTTCGGCGGGCGACTAACGTCACAGGCCAAGGCGGCCCTTTGCGACGCCTACGGGGGCACGCCGGAGTCTCAGCAGGCGGTCTTGCGCGGGCTGCGGTGGCTGGCCGCTCACCAGGAGAGCGACGGCCGATGGTCGCTCAAGAACTACGGCCGCACGCTGCCCGGCTGCGATTGCCACCTTTCGGAAGAGGCCGAGGCTGAGATTGTGGACGACGACACGGCCGGAACCGCCCTGGCTCTGCTGCCGTTCTTGGCGGAGGGGATCGGTCCCACGACCGCCCCGGAGGAACCCGCCGATCTGCCCCGCTACCGCAACCTGGTCCGCCGCGGGCTGACGTGGCTGATGAAGAAACAGGTGATTGATCTTCAATCGGAGAAGGACGGGCACCTCGGCGGGAGCACGTATTGCCATGCCGCGGCGACGATCGCGTTGTGCGAGGCCTACGCCTTGACCGGCGACGAGCAACTGCAAATCGCGGCGCAACGCGCCATCAAGTATTTGATGAATGCCCAGCACACGGCCGGCGGATGGCGTTACGGCTTTCGCGAGGCGGGCGACATGTCCGTCGTGTCTTGGGTGTTCCTCGCCATCCGCAGCGGTCAGCTTGCGGGATTGAGGATCGACAGCGGTCCGCTCACCCGCGCCGCACGCTTCATCGACACCTGCGCGGTCGGCCCCGAACCCGTCAAGCTCTCGGAATACTGTTACCAGCCGGGCAGGGAACCGTCCAACGCCTTGACCGCCGCCGGCTTGCTGACGCGGCAATACCTTGGCTGGCCCAAGGACAATCCCCACCTCCAGGCCGGGTGCAAGAAGATCGCCCAGGCCCTCCCGCCCGCCGAAGGCTCCAACGCGGGGCCGCTCAATCTCTACTTCTATTACTACGCCACCGAGGTCCTGCACCACATGGAAGGCGAGGACTGGGATTTGTGGAATCACCGGATGCGGGAGTTGCTCATTCGCACGCAAGAGAAATCCGGCCACCGCGAGGGGAGCTGGAGTCCCGAAGGAACCGTTTGGGGTAAACGCGGGGGACGCATCTACACCACGTCCCTGGCCCTCATGACGCTCCAGGTGTACTATCGCCACCTGCCTCTGTATCGGCCCGTTGTGCGAGGGCAAGCCGCCGGCACGCATACGGCCGCCGGCCGCTAACAGCGAACGGAAGGCCGTCGAACGTCGGGCATCTCGGGGACCGGAGGGGAGGCCGTTCCGCCGGCGATCAGGGGGCGGGGCGGCGGTCCTGCCGGCATCCCTCCGCCGCACCGGAGTCCGCCGGCGGCTCTTCATCCGGGATTTCCACGAATTCCAGGGGATGGTCCGATTTCGCGTCGCGGATGCGGATCGCCGCCTTCCCTGACAGTAACCGATCGAACAGGTCGCCGATCAGTTCGCGTCTCCAACCTTGGGCCATGAGGGGCGGTTCCTCATCTCCCTCGCCCAGCCGGTAGGAAACCCAATCGCGGATGTCCTGAGTGCTTCCCACCAGGCCCACGGAAATCTCGCCCCGGCGGCACAGGCTGCCCAGGGCCGTGAAAAGGAATTGGCCGACCAACGGGGACTGCGATACTCCCTCGCGGCGCTCGGGTCGGGGGAGGTTTTCTTCGGGGATGGCCAGCGCCCGGCGAATCCGTTCGGCGATGTCGGGAATCCACGGCCGAATATGGCGGAAATTCATCCCCCGGACGGCCAGGATGCGTTTCACGTCGCCCGTCTTCCTTTTGGCGAGTTCCACCAAGAGATCGTCGCGGAGGATGCGCCGGGCGGGGACGTTTTGATACGACGCGCGCTCCTCCCGCCACAGCCACAACTCCCGCAAGATCGCCAGCTCGCGGGCACTCAGCGCGCGATGGCCGGCCAATCGCTGCCACCGCTCGCTCTCCTGCCGTTTCTGAATCTCGTGTTGGTGCCGCACCACTTCCTCCCCCAGCCACGACCGACGCCCCAGACCCGCCAGGATCGCGTCCAATCGATCTCGCAATCGCAAGAGGAACCGAACGTCGTCCAGGGCATAAACGATTTGCCATTCGGACAGCGGGCGACGCCGCCAATCGCTTTGCGTCTCGTGCTGCGGCGAGAAATCGCCCACGTACTTTTGAATCAAATTGGTGAGTCCGCTCGGATAGTCGGCGCCCGCCAGGCCCGCCGCGATTTGCACGTCGAAGACCCGCGGCGGAAAGCGCCCCGTCGCGAAATAACAGAACTGCAAATCCACGTGCCCGGCGTGCACCACCGTCTCCACATCCTCGCCGACGATGGTCTCCCAAAACGCGCTGACCGAACCCAGGGGAAACGGGTCGATCAATACCAGTTCATTGTCGAGCGCCACCTGGACCAGGCAAAGGTTGGGATGATAGCTGTCCTCGGCGACGAATTCCGTGTCCAGCGCCAATCGCGGACAACCCCGCAGGGCGCGGCAAAATGCCTGAAAATCATGGGGGGTCGAAATGATTCGATGCGAATAGGAAATATCTTGGTCGCCGGCTGCGATTTTCTCCGTCACTGTCGCCCCCCTGGAACTGCATCCTCCGATTGCCAACCCACGGCCCCCCACCGCCGCGGCGCGAGTCGATTCCCCGCCCCATCTCGATTCTAGTACGACCGACCTTTCGATGAAAGCGGCACAACAGGTCCCAAAGACGGCGGATTCGCGTCGATCCTTGCAGCCGGCATGACAGCCGGCGGCCGGCGATGCGATTGGGAAGGCGGGCGCGGCTGAAATGGCATTCCGGGGTGACTGGGGGCTTCGCTACGCTACGACGCCAGCCACCCAACCGTTCGGCACCCAACCACCCAACTGCTCGGCACCCAGCCACCCAACTGCTCGGCACCCAGCCACCCAACTGCTCGGCACCCAACCACGCGGTTCTTTTCCCCCGCCACCCAGCCGACCTTTCGATGAAAGCGGCACAACAGGTGGCAAAGACGGCGGATTCGCGTCGATCCTTACAGCCGGCATGACAGCCGGCGGCCGGCCCCGATCCGAAGTAGTGACGGGGCCCTCGCTGCATATTAAAATACGGGGGCCGCCGCGGCGAAGAATATGTTGCGAACGGTCACAAGGTCGGCGTCCGCGGGCGGTACGCGGCGGGAAATCGCGCCCCGGCCCGGGGATTAACGGCTCTCGTAGAGAAAGGCCAAGGCGATGTCACAAAACCAGGAAGCTCCGCAATCCGGTGAAACCTTGCGGCAGGCGGCTCCGGCGACGGGCGACACCCCGGCCGCCCCGCCGTCTCCCTCGGAGGACCAAATGCACCGTCCGCCCCGCCGCGGCGACCCCGACGTGGAGCTTTGGCGCGGCCGCTTTACCGCCTGGGCCATGCTCCCCACGTGGACACTCTTGACGCTGATCACGGCCGGCGCGATCTTCCTCGGCGTGGTGATTTCGCGATGGGTGGGCAAGCCCCTCACGGTTTGGGCGGTGCTGATGGGCATCGTCGTTCTACTCTGGGTCTATCACCTCCTGCTCTACCTTTATCGCCGCTACACGGTCAGCTACCGCGTCACCACCTACCGATTTTACAGCGAAAAGGGCTTGCTTTTTCGCAGCATCCACGCGATGGAGGTCATCGACATCGAGGATATCTCGCTGGAACAAAACCTCCTCGAGCGGCTGCTGGGAGTGGGCAGGGTTGTGCTGCGGACCAAAGACCCCTCCGACCCCTTCTTCGTCATCCGCGGTTTGAAGGATCCCCACACCGCCTTCGAGAAAATCGACGGGGCGCGGCGAGACGAACGCATCCGCCGGGGAATCAATATCGCTTAGCCCGATCGTAACCAGCGGCTGCATTCGTGACCGCGGATGTAATCGTGACCGCGGCGCTGCATTCGTGACTGCGGATGTAATCGTGACCACGGGGCGCCGCTCGCGACGTCGGGCGACCCGCCCCCAACGCGCCGGCGGCGGACGCGATTTCCGCCGCCGACTTTCTCCGCGATTCCGGACGCGAACCTTGCGGCTCCGCCTGCGGGGCACGGCCGTCGTTACGATCGCCGCGGCTTGAAGATCACCGTCCCCAGCGGAGGTAGCACGAACTTGAGCGAGGCCGGCAATCCGTGCCAGGGGATGTCCTCGGCCTCCCGCCCCCCGTAATTCCCGATATTGGCACCGCCGTAAATCGCCGCGTCGCTATTGAATATCTCGTCGAAGTAGCAGGCCTCCGGCACGCCGATGCGGTGCTCGTAACGAGGAACCGGAGTGAAATTGCAGGCAACGACCAAATAGTCGGCCGGATCCTTTCCGCGGCGGATGTACGCCAGCGTACTTTCTTCCCAGTTGTGGCAGTCGATCCACTGGAAGCCCTCCCACGTGAAATCCTGCTCATGCAGGGCCTTCTCGCGCCGGAGCAGCCGATTGAGGTCCGCCACGCACCGCTGCACGCCCTGATGCGTTTCCCACTGCAACAGGTGCCAATCCAGAGACTCTTCGCAGTTCCACTCTCGCCACTGCCCGAAGTCGCCGCCCATGAACAGCAGCTTCTTGCCGGGGTGAGTCCACATGTAACTATACAGCAGGCGCAGGTTGGCGAACTTCTGCCACAGGTCGCCCGGCATCTGGTCGAGCAAGGACCCCTTCCCGTGCACGACCTCATCGTGCGAGAGGGGCAGCACGAAGTTCTCGTGGAAGGCGTAGATCAGGCTGAACGTCAACTGATCGTGGTGGTACTTGCGATGGATCGGCTCGCGCCGCATGTAGCTGCGGGTATCGTTCATCCAACCCATGTTCCACTTCATGCTGAATCCCAAGCCGCCGTGATGCGTGGGCCTGGAGACGCCGGGCCAGGCCGTGGATTCCTCGGCGATCGTCAACGCCCCCGGAAACTGGAGGTGGACCTGCTCGTTCAGCAACTTGAGGAAGGCGATGGCCTGGAGGTTCTCCCGCCCGCCGAATTCGTTGGGAATCCAATCGCCCGGCCGGCGGCTGTAATCGAGGTACAGCATGGAGGCGACGGCATCCACCCGCAGGCCGTCGATGTGGTATTTGTCCAGCCAAAACAGGGCGTTGGCGATGAGGTAGTTGCGGACCTCGTGCCGGCCGTAGTTGAAGATGTGCGTGCCCCAATCGCGGTGCTCGCCTTGCCGGGGATCGGCATGTTCGTACAGGGCCGTGCCGTCGAATTGCCGCAATCCGTGGCCGTCGCGGGGAAAATGCGCCGGCACCCAATCGACGATCACCCCGATCCCGTGCCGGTGCAAATAATCGACGAAGTACATGAAGTCTTCGGGCGTGCCGTAGCGCGAGGTCACCGCATAGTACCCGACCACCTGGTATCCCCAGCTTGCGGTCAAGGGGTGCTCCGCCACCGGCAACAACTCCACATGCGTGTACCCCATCTCCTTGACGTACTCGACCAGGAGCGGGGCGATCTCGCGGTAGTTCATCCAGCGATGGGGATCGTCCCCCGGCCGCCGCCAGCTCCCCAAGTGCATCTCGTAGATCGCGACCGGTTCTTCCAGCCAATTCCGCGTCTTGCGGCCTTCCATCCAGGCGTCATCTTGCCAGCGATAGCGGTTGAGATTGTAGACCCGGGAAGCGGTCCTGGGCGGCACCTCGGCCCAGAATCCGAAGGGATCGGCCTTCTCGAAGACCTGATCGTGATGCCGGATCTTGAACTTATAGAGGTCTCCCTCCTTCAAGCCCGGTATGAAGAGTTCCCAAAAACCGCTGGGGATGTGCTTCCGCATCAGGTGGCCGCGACCGTCCCAGCCGTTGAAGTCGCCGACCACGCTAACCGCCGAGGCATTGGGGGCCCAGACGGCGAAATTCACGCCTTCCACCCCGTTGCGGACGCAGACTTGCGCCCCCAGTTTGTTGTAGCACCGCCAATGCCGCCCCTCGCCCAGCAGATACAGGTCGAAGTCGGTCAGCATCGGGGGAAAGGCGTAGGGGTCTTGCATGATGATCTTCTTGCCGCTTTCCTCTGCCACCTGGAGCAAATAGTGCGGCGCGCTGCCGTTGATCGGGCAAATCGCCTCGTAGAGGCCCGCCGGATGAATCCGCCGCATCGGTCGGGGCGCCCCCTCGTGCGCCAGATCGATCACCCAAGCCTGTTGGGAGCGGGGTAAAAACGCTCGAATCGCCATGGCCTGGCGATCCGCCTCCTGGATCGGGTGCGGACCCAGGATTTCGAACGGGTTCTCCAGCCTCCCCTCCACCAATCGAGCGACCTGCTCTAATCCCAAGGTGCTACGCACGGATACCTCCTTGCTTTCCATATTCTCACAGCTTACTCAATCGGTCCATTGATCTCAAATACCGCAAAGCACTCATGCCGACAAGACAAATCGTATCTCACCCCAACTCCTATCGCATCCCGGCCGCGGACATTCAGCTTCCGCTTCGCGTCCC
>JAAZNR010000188.1 GCA_012798155.1 Thermogutta sp.
GACTTCAAAGGCTGGAGACACGGAACGGAAAGATCGCGTTACCGGACCGGTCCCGGCAATACGACTGCGGGAAGAACCGCCGCGGCGCCCGCGGATCGGTTGGCGGAGGCGATCGAGCGCGGTCCGCCGCCCGGCGAGGAAGGGGTCCCGCTCGGGGGCGCGGTTTGGGATATGGGAGGGGCGGCTCGGGCGGAATCGTCGGAAGCGGTCTGGGCTGTGCGTTGCAGGGCGGCCAAGAAGGCGGGCGAGGCGTCGCGGAGGACGATGACTTCGCTGGGGCTGCTTGCGTTGTTCGTGGGACGCACGACGCAGACGATTTCGTAGCCCTGGGTGCGCCGCCGCGCGATTTCCTCCAGCGCGGCCCGTTCCTCGGCCGTCAGACCGTCCGAGCCGACCCGTGCCGTCGCGGGCTGCACCGGCGCGGCGGAGGCCCGGTTGCCCAACCCCGTCTCTCGTGTGAAGGCGACGTTATTCCAGCCTGCGGCTAGGCTCGGCGAGGGCGGGGCAAGCGTCGCCGTCGCCCCTTGGGCATAGCTTGGCTGGGAACGGCGGACGGGTTGAAGCGGCGGGTCATCCAGGGCGATCGGCAGCGGCATGCCGTTTTGCGCGGTCAGCGCCGCCGCACGCTCGCGATCAGAGGCGCCGGCGGAAGGGGTGGGCGGCGCAACGTCGGCGATCGCAACGTCGGCGATCGTACCGTCGGTACCCTGTGCGGGCCGCGGGGACCGGAAATCGTCGCCCTCGGTTGCCTCGCCCGGGGCGATTCCGAGGACCGTGGAGACGTCGCCGCGAACGGCGCTCACAGCCGCGACGCCGGGCGAGCGGGCGGGGGGCGGCGCCGAGGCGACCATGCCGTCCTCCGATTGACCCCGATAAACGAAGCTCAACTCCATGCGGTCGAGCCGAGCCTGGATCTCTTTCAAGGCGGCATAGATTCCCTCATCGAGCTGCGGGTCGGCGGCGTTGCACACGCCGATCAAGAAACCCTCCGAGGAAAACAGTCCGCCGCCGCTGCGGCCGGTTACCGGCGCCCCCGAGACCTCGATATTGGCCGGCCCGAGGTAGCGATTGAGGGCCGTGACCTCGCCTTGCCGCACGGTCGGGGGATCCCCGCCGTTGCAGCCGGCGGTGAAGATCCGGTCGCCCTGGGAAAGTGGGAAGCCGGGCGGCGCGACCCTGGCCGCCACCACCGGCACGGGCGGCCGAATCGTGATTAACCCCAAATCCAGGCGATCATCATAATCCAGCAATTGGGCCGGCAGATCGCGGACGGGTTGCGGCCCGAACAGGTCCACACGAATCGGCGACTTCCCCTGGGATTCGCGGAAAAGGTGGCCGCACGTCAGGATCAGGGCCTCCCCGCCTCGGGCATCGATGATGGTCCCCGATCCGGTGGAGCGGCCGGTCTCATCAGCGATGCGAATCCGCACGGTGGCCGCCGTGAGGTCGGCTTCCGTGGCGGCGGCATAACGCACACCTTCCATCAGGCCGGGCAGCCCGCCGGTTCCGGCGTCCTCCGCACGCGTCTCGGTCGGGGAA
>JAAZNR010000189.1 GCA_012798155.1 Thermogutta sp.
CCCGAGCGCCCGAGGCTCGCTTTTCGGCGGCGGTCAATCCTCCTCCCGGACGGCGGTCGCCGATGCCGGATTTCCCTCTTCGGAAACACTCGCGTCCGAAGGGGAATCGGCGGCCTCGTCGTGAGTCTCGGCGGCGTCCTCCGGAAGAGGCGTCCCGTCCTGCCCCTCTAAAGGCGTCCCGTCCTGCCCCTCTACATTGGAAGGATCGGCCGAATCGCCCGGCGGAGGTGAACCCGTCTCCCCTTCGGCTGCCGCGGCTGCGGCCTCGCGTTCGCGCTGGCGTTGCTTTCGCCGTTCTTCGGCGGCGATCTGGGAGGCCTCCTCCGCTTTTTCCTCGGCTTGCGCGATGATATGGTTGACCTGTTCTTCCGTCAGGCCGCCCATCTCCATGAGGTCTTCCGGTTCGATGACCGAAAGATCCTCGTAAGACAGGAACCCCTCGCTGACCAATCGGTCCGCCAGTTCCTCCGTCACCCCCTCCAAGGACGCAAATCCCATCAAGGCCTGTTCGAGCTGCTCATCGAGTTCCTGCCGGGTCATGATCTCGATGTCCCAGCCGACCAATTTGCTTGCCAGCCGGACGTTGTGCCCCCACTTGCCGATGGCGAGCGACAATTGGTCTTCCGGCACCAGGACGATGGCCCGGCCCATCATTTGGCACAGGATGACTTCCTCCACCTTGGCCGGCTGCAAGGCGTTCGGAATGAGCGTCAACAGATCGTCGTCCCAGCGCACGATGTCGATCCGCTCGCCCGCCAATTCCTCGACGATATTGCGGATCCGGTTGCCTCGCACGCCGACGCAGGCGCCGACGCAATCCACCCGGCTGTCGGCGCTGTACACGCCGACTTTGGAGCGGTAGCCCGGTTCCCGAGCTATGGATTTGATCTCGATCACCCCTTCGGCGATCTCCGGGATTTCCTGCTCGAACAAGCGAGCGACAAAGCTGATGCGGGTGCGGCTAAGGACCACTCGCAGCCGAATTCCCTGCTTGGAAACCTCGGCCACGACGGCGCGGACCCGGCCGCCGGCCTGGTACGACTCGCCCGGGATCTGCTCGCTGCGGGGGAGAATGGCTTCGATGCCGGGAAGGGCGACGATCACCGCCCGCGGCTCGACCTTCTGCACCGTTCCGGACACCAATTGATTGATCTGCTCGTTGTATTCGTCGAATAAGGCGTCGCGCTCGGCCTCGCGGATTTTTTGAATGATGACCTGCTTGGCGGCCTGGGCGCCGATCCGGGCGGCCAACTGGGCGGGATCCAAAACCTCCTCCCCGCGGCGGCCCGTAATCGTTCCATCCCGCCGATCGATCGTGATCGTAATATCCTCGTCCTCGCCGAATCGCTTCCGTGCCACCGAGACCAAAGCCGCTTCGATACTCTGGAAGATCACTTCCTTATCGATGCTTTTATCACGGTGGATGACATCCACGATCCTGAGCAGTTCGTCAGGGTTCATCGCCGATCCGTCCACTCCTTCCGTTCTCGACAGAGGCACGGACTTGATTGCTTTCGGACAAAAAGCATACGCCGACCTGAACGTGCCCGAGCGCGGCACGTCCCCGCACCTCCGAACACGCTTCGGCCGGTCTTTAAGACAATATTGTACCTTATCCGCCAAACCGCGCCCAACCGGTGCAGGCGATTTGACGCCGGCGGAAAATGACGGCGACGAAACCTTGCCCAGGCAATCTAATCAACATACCAGTCCCCCCTTCGGGTGTCAAGCATTGCGTAGCGGAGTGTGTCATGCGTGAATAGAAATGTCCCCTTGCGGCGTGAGTAGAAATGTCCCTATCAACCCTCCGAAAGGAGGGTTGTATGGAGACATTACGCATGAGTGCGAAGGAGCGGGCGCGGTTGGAGGTATTGGGTCGGGTGAAGGC
>JAAZNR010000190.1 GCA_012798155.1 Thermogutta sp.
CCGCCGGAATCGTCTCGATAAACGGGGCGAACCGTTTCTTCGCCAGCGACGCGAGCGGCTCCTTGTCGGGCGCCGATCGGGCACGTTCCACGATGGCGTAATCCACGCTCAAGCGGCCGATGCGGACCCGCTTCAGAATCTCCGGCCGGTCGGCGACGGCCTGCTCGGCGCTCTGCCATAGCTCATCGGCCTCCACCAGCAGCTCATCCGTCAGATGGCCGTGGGTCGGCGGGACCCAAATGCTGCAATGCACGTTCTCTTTTTCGGCGTGGTCGTGCAGTCGGTCGATGTATTTGCGGATCAGCGGGGCGGCGTCGCCGTAGTAGGCGTCAAGGAACTCGTTCATGGCCGTCTCTTCGTCGTAGTCGGGATTCCAGAGGAACTTGGCCGTCATGTATCCGCCCAGCGCCGCCAGCTCGCTGTTCGGGGTGTTGTAGGTGTCTTGCTCGAAAATGCCGCGCACGTTATTGCGCACGAAAAGGCGGATGTTGTCGTCGCGGACCCGCTGATTGGGAAACGGCAGCAGGTAGTGGCGGAAATCGGTGACGTAGTCCCAGATCCAGAGCCGATCGGCGACCTTGGCCCAGCCTTGCAGGTCCTCCACGAAGGCCCGATTGGCCGGCAAGTCGCACGTCTCCAAGGGGTGCGAAAAACAGCATTCGATGGAGCAGAGGCGGATGATCACGTTCGCTCGAGGCCGCAGCGTCTTGGGCGGTTTGCGGGTCCACTGGTAGGCCAACGTTTCGATAGCCTTGTCGGGGTAGCGCTCGGCCACGGCCTCCGCCACGCGATTCACCAGTTGCAGCACCGGCGCCATCTGCGAACCTTCCGCCTCGGCCAAGGCCCGGCAGCGGTCGCACTCGCAATAGTTGTGCCAGTCGTTTTGCGAGACCGACCACACGAAGGCCTCGGGGTCCGACTCGATGGCTCGCAGGATCCCGTCCGTGCACAGGCGGATGACGTCTTCGTTGGTGCAACAAAGCTGGGAACGCTCCTTGAGACGCTTCCCCTTGACCAGGCTGAAATACTCGGGGTGCTCGTCGAAGTACTTGTCCGGGGGCACCAGGCGTTCGAAGGTGTGCACGAAGAAGCCGCTGCCGAAACGGACCTTGCCGCCGTGCCGGGCCTCCAGTCGTGCCGATGAGGAGTTCATCCGGTTCCGCGCGCACCAATCGCCGTCGAAGCAGTCGTAGGTGAACGGCTCGCGGTACTCCAGGACGGGCACCTTTTTCTCGTCCAGGGAGGGTAGCGTGAGGCAATCATGCTTGGGGATGCGGCTGCAATCGGGCGTGAACCAGCGGCAGCCCCACTTCTCCTCCAGCAGGTCGTATACGCCGTAGAGGGTGCCCCGCGGCTCTCCGCCCACGATCACCAGGTTGGGGCCGACCGTCTTCAGGACGTAGCCCTCCATGCCCAGCGAGGGCACGTCCGCGGCGACGTTCAGGGCCGCCAAGCGCGAGGCCGAGGCGAGGATGATCTCAGGCTCGACGCGGGGTTGGTCGTCGGTCACCAGCGGCAGCGTCACCCCGGTCATCTCGGCCACGAACCTCTGCAATTCCTCGCCCGCGAACCGCACGGAGGGAATCGCGTCTTGGGGAATCACGATGCGATAGGGACTTCGGCCGGATTCGACCAAGGCCAATTCCTCTCCCTGGAGGCCGCCGGCCGCCGGCGGGATGGCCGCGATCATCAGCCCGACGCCGACGAGAAGGGAAAAGCGAGATCGGTTGCCGCACTTGGTGTTGCGCATCTCCGGACCCTTTGCCGTTGAAGGGGATGACGCCGTGCCCCGCCGCCGGTCGGCACGCGCCGCCGGATCGAGATCGGGGCACGCTCTCGGTTGCCCAAGATACGGCGCCGCCCGGCCGAATACAAGAGTCGCAAGGGCCGTTGGAGCCGTTTCCATCGATCTCGGCCACGACAGCCTGCGGCCCTGCAATGTGCGGCATTCCCCTCATCGCGCCGCGGATTCTTCCTGACGCTACCCCTGGAGGGACGCGCTCCGTCCCGGCCGAGTACACGGGACCGGCGGATTCGCCCCAGCCGCCCGGCCGGAATTGGAAGTATCGGGCCTCGGTGAATGAGAAGTGTTGGGTCCTCGGCGAATGAGAAGTATTGGGGCTTCGGCGAATGAAAAGATGCAAACGCAGAGACACCGAGACGCCGAGAACGCAGATGGGAATGAAAAGATGGAAACGCAGAGAACGCCGACACGGAGAGAGCGCGGAGTTGCGGTCTATCAATCAATACTCCAAGGCGGAAGTCGGAATGCGGAAGGCGGAAGTTCCACCTTCCGCATTCCGACTTCCGCCTTTCTTCTTCCTCCGCGCCCTCTGCGTTTCAAAGACACCCTCCTATTCTTGCACTCCGGTTCTTGCACTCCGCCTCTCAGCGCGAATCCCCCCATGCACTGCGGTGATCGTTTCTCGCCCTTCCGGCGGTTGTG
Organism: Thermogutta sp.; assembly: GCA_012798155.1. GTDB lineage: Bacteria > Planctomycetota > Planctomycetia > Pirellulales > Thermoguttaceae > Thermogutta. The sequence continues at coordinate 2,447 of JAAZNR010000190.1, forward strand.
GGCGGGTTGGGAAGCCGGTATAATTCCCATATTCTCACGCGGTCGAGGCCGACGTGCCGGGAACGGGTCTCCGCCTTTTCCGGCGGTCGTCGGAGTTTTCCCGGTCCTCACCGGATTCCGTCTTGGAGGGACCCGGCTCGCAGCAGGCGGGCGGGTGCATTTCAGGGGTTCTTGCAGCAAGGAGAGTAGACTGTGGCTATTCGCGTCGGTATCAACGGGTTCGGTCGTATTGGTCGGTTGGTCGCGCGCCGCATGATGGAAAAGCCCGACGTCTTCCGAATCGTCGGCGTCAACGATATTACGGACGTGAAGACGCTGGCCATGCTGTTCAAGTACGACAGCGTCCACCGCATGTACAAGGGGACGGTCGAGTTCGACGATAAGAATCTCATCATCGACGGTAAGAAGGTCCCCGTCTATGCGGAAAAAGACCCCTTCAAGCTCCCCTGGAAGGAATTGGGGGCGGAAATCGTGGTGGAAAGCACAGGCGTGTTTACCTCCCGCGGCGACGACACCAAGGCGGGCTACGGATCCCACCTCAAGGCCGGCGCGCGAAAGGTCGTCCTCAGCGCTCCCGCCAAGGATACTCCCGACCTCACCTGCGTGTTGGGCGTGAACGACGACCAACTGAAGCCCGAGCACACCTGCATCTCCAACGCCAGTTGCACCACGAACTGCTTGGCCCCCGTCGCCAAGGTGCTCAACGACAAGTTCGGCATCGTCCGCGGCTTGATGACCACGATCCACGCCTACACGAACGATCAGCGGGTCCTGGATTTGCCTCACAAGGACCTCTATCGTGCCCGCGCGGCGGCGACCAACATCATCCCCACTTCCACGGGGGCGGCCAAGGCCGTCGGTCTGGTGATTCCGGAATTGAAGGGCAAGCTGACCGGTATTTCGATGCGGGTGCCGGTCCCGGCCGGTAGTGTGGTGGACTTGGTGGCGGAACTGAAGCGGCCGGTGGAAGTCGCCGAGGTCAACGCCGCCGTCAAGGAGGCCGCCGAGGGCAAGATGAAGGGCCTTTTGCTCTACACCGAAGACCCCATCGTCTCCAGTGACGTCATCGGCTGCCCCTACAGCTCTATATTTGTCGCCCCCTGGACCCAAGTCATGGAAGGCTCCATGGTCAAGGTGGTGAGCTGGTACGACAACGAATGGGGCTATAGCTGCCGCACCGTGGACTTGGTGGAACGGTTGGCGAAGCTGTAGTCGCGGCTCCCGAACGGTTTTCGCGGCGTACCGTGAGCCGTACTCCCAGGCGAATCGACGCCTTTGAAGATTCGAAGCCACCGTTTTGAGGCACCGCAGCGGTCGAGCTGACGGTCTCGGCCGCTGCTTTCCTTGGCGGGTTCTGGCGGGCGTCCTGCGGCAGGGCAACGGCCCGGCGGGGGCGATCTTGCTCTGGCCGATCGCGGAAGTCGGCCTTGCCTTTTCTGCCTTGCTTGCCCGGATTCAAGCCGTTAAAATCCACGACGGTGGGATGGTTTCGCAATGGCAAGGAGCGTTTGGGAATGGTCAGGAGGACCTGGCTCCTCTACCTTTGGCCGGGGGCCGTGCCCCTCATTTTGGAACCGGGTTGGGGGACGTTCCTCGTAGCCGCGGCCTTCGCCTGCCTGTTTCATCTCTGTCTCGTGGCAACGTTCGTTTGGCCGGAGACCTGGCCGTCCCTCGTCACGCGCGGGGCTTGGCTCTGTCTTGCGGCAGGCTGGGCATATTCGGTCTATTGGGCGGTTCTTTGCGACCGGCGTCAACGCCGGGCCGTTGCGCCCGCGCCGGGCGAAGACCTTTTCCCGGCGGCCTTGCAGGCCTATCTTCGCGGCGAGTGGTCGCGGACCGAGCACATCTTGGGACGCTTGCTCCGCCGGAACCCCCGCGATGCGGATGCCTTGCTCCTCTTGGTCTCGCTGTGGCGGCGGACCGGCCGCCTGGATCAGGCCGGCCGTTTGCTCCGAGAATTGGAAAAACTGGATGCGGCACGGCGATGGTATGCCGAGATTCAGCGAGAAAAGCAGCTCTTGGAGGAGAAGCGGGACAGGATCGCGGCGCCCGACAGGATCGCAGAGGCCGAGAATTGTTCGTCGGTAGCCCCTCCCGAGGGGGTTCGGCTTGCACCACCCAACGACGTCCATGCTGCCCCTCATGATGACATCCAGCCTGCCCTTCCCGCGATGAGGAACTCGACTTCTCCCGCAGCGGTCAAGCGATCCCATCCCGAGGATTACAACCATGCCCCTCCCGAGGCCGCTGAAATCGAAGCGAAGTCTCCGGGCAGCACGCAGCCCGGCAGCGACGAAATCTCTTCGCCGGCCACGCACTTCCGTCGAGAAGGCAGCACGGCACGCCGCGACGCCGCGTGACCCCGTATTCGACGATCCCAGGCGGATTCTTCACTCCGCCCCTTGACG
>JAAZNR010000019.1 GCA_012798155.1 Thermogutta sp.
CCCGGTTCTCGCCGGTTGGACGTTGGCTCATTCCGATGAGAGCGACGGGAATCCCGCCGACGGCCTGGGTGTCTGGGAAATCACCGTGGAGCCCCTGGCGGACGGCGCGTACACGGTGTGGGTCGAAGTCGAGGACCTGGCCGGCAACATCAGCGAGGGCAGCGACGAAGTGTCGATCACGATCGACACGTCGCTTCCCCAGATTCCGACGATCGACCTGCAAGACGCGGACGACACGGGGCGTTCCGCTCTGGACCAGGTGACGATCGGCGACCCGACTCAAGGCCCGGGCGTGGTGGACGTCCGCATCTCGGCTGAGCCGGGAAGCACGGTGTACATCAAGGACGGTAACACGATTGTCGATACCTTCGTTTTCGATGCGGCATTCGACCTGGCAGACGGTTTGGCGGACGGCTTCGGCGTGCGGACGATCGACTTCAACGCCAACGAGGTCGCGTACAGCATCCCGGCCGAGGGGCCGCACCCGCTGACCGTCGAGGCCTTCGACGCCGCGGGGAATTCTCGGCAATCCGAGCAGTTGCTCGTGACCGTGGACTATACCTCAGCGTTGCTCCCGGCTACTCCCGATCTCTCGCCGAGTTCGGATAGCGGTGCTTCCGAGGCCGACGACGTCACTCGGATCAACGCTCCGGCCTTCCAGGGGGTAGGCGAGGCGAACGCGTCGGTCCGAATCTGGGCGGAGGATGCGCTGGGGCAGATTCGCCTGGTCGGCCAGGCCGTGGTAGGCTCGGACGAAAGCGACGGGGACCCGGCCGACGGGCTTGGAGTGTGGGAAGTTACCGTCGAACCGCTCGACGACGGCGTGTATCGCATTTACGCGGAATTGGAAGACCAAGCGGGCAATCCGAGTGCCTGGTCCGACTATTTGACCGTCGAGATCGACACGTACGAGCCGAACACGCCGTATCTCGACCTCATCACGGCGGATGATACGGGCCGCGGCGACGGGGACAACATCACTCGCGATAACACGCCGATCTTCACGGCGGCCGCCGGCGACCCGAATGCGTCGGTTCATCTCTTCGCCGACAATCTGCGTTACCGCATTTACGATCGCACGGAAGGCGGCGGCGATGTCTTGGTCTATGACAGCGGCGCCTTGTTGAACGCGAATTCGGTCAACACCGGCCCGCTGGGGCCGCTGAGCGACGGCGTTCACAACCTCAAATTGGAGGTCGAGGATCGGGCGGGGAACATCAGCCACGACTTCTTGCTGACGGTGGTCGTCGATACCGCCGTTCCGCCGGCATCGTTCGGCGAAGCCGCGACGGTTAACGACGGCCTCCATCCGGATAGCGATAGCGGTCTGGCGAGCCTGCCCGCGACGGCTGCGGATCGCATCACCAGCGATACCACGCCGACGCTTTGGGGCCGGGCGGAAGCCGATGCCGTCGTCCAGCTCTACGCCGACATCAACGGCAACGGGGTGATCGATGCGGCGGATGTTCTCCTCGGCCGGACCACGGCGACGCCGCTCGACGGCAACCAAGCCGAACCCGATGGTTATTGGGAAATCACCTCGGCGGTGGACCTGAACAACCCGGCCTACTTCACGCCCGACGGCCTTCGCCCACTGCTGGCCCAGGCGACCGACCCTGCCGGCAACCGTTCCGTTACCGATCAGCTCAGCATCTGGATCGACACGCAGAGGCCGCAGATAGAGGGCGTCTTCATTACCTCGGCGCCGGGCTTCAACCTGTTCAATCCCAAGCCCATGGACGGAGCGACGCCGCCGGTCAATGAGCTTTCCATTCGCGTTTCAGACTTGCCGAATCGGGCTACGGGTTGGCTCTATGAGGCTTTGGCCGGCAACCTAGATCCCGGCCACTTCAGCTTGGTGGGAGATGCCAACGGCGCGATCCCCATTCAGTCGGTGGCCTTTGTTTCCGATCCGGTCGTCAACGGGCTTCCGGCGTCGGGCACGATCATCCTTTCGTTCGCGCAGCCCTTGCCCGACGATCGCTTCACGCTGACCGTTTCCGATGAACTCCGCGATCCGGCGGGAAATCGCTTGGATGGCGAGGCCAACACCGTCGAACCGCAAGATCCGCCGTTGTTCCCGACGGGCGACGGGGTGTCGGGCGGAAATTTCGTGGCCCGATTCACCGTCGATAGCCGACCGGAAGTCGGGGTCTGGGCGGCCGGCTCCGTTTGGATCGACACCAACGGCAATTCCGTCTTCGACCCGGACAACGTGGATTACACCAATCGGGACATCACCTATGCCCTCGGATTCACCAGCGACGACGTGTTCGCGGGCAACTTCGCGCTGTCCGCCGGGGACGCCGCGGACGGCTTCGACAAGCTCGCGGCGTATGGTCGAGTAGACGGCAGCTTCCGCTGGTTGGTGGACACCGACAACGACGGCGTGCCCAACGTCAACTTGATCGAGCCTGCCGCGGTCAACGGCTTACCGATTGCCGGCAGGTTCGACGACAACGACGGGAACGGAGATGAAGTCGGCGTCGTAACCGCCTTTCCACCCGCCGGGGAACCTTCGTATTGGTATTTCGATACCGATCACGACTTCCAGGTTGACTACACGTTGACGAGTGAATTGCGGGGTTATCCCGTGGTGGGCGACTTCGACGGCGACGGCTTCGACGACCTGGCGACATGGATGGACGACACGTTCTACATGGATTTGGCGAACGGCGTTCCTCGCGGTTGGGACGGGGTGGTCGATACCCAATTCCGTTTCGGCTTTATCGGCACGCAAGAGCGACCCGTGGCCGCCGACATGGACCAGGACGGCTTCGACGACCTCGGCTTGTGGGTGCCCAATCGAAGCGGCCAAACTCCCGGCGAGGCCGGTGAGTGGTACTTCCTCGTTTCCGGCGGCGAGACTTTACTCAACCGGATCGTGGTCGATCCCATCAAGGGATGGAACATGATCGAGTTTACGCCGAAACCGTTCGGCAACGATATCTATCAGCAGTTCGGCGATGAGTTCGCCCTCCCCGTGGTGGGGAATTTCGACCCGCCGGTCGTGCCGCGGACCGCGGAAACCGGCGTAACTCTGAACGGCACCGGCAACGACGATGTGCTGGAAATCGTCGCCGCCAATACGGCCGCCGATTGGACGATCCGGCTCAACGGCGAGAATCAAGTCCTGGACGGCTCCTTGACCGCCCTGACGGTGAATCTCGGCGGCGGCAACGACCAAGTGGTCTTCACCGGCACGTCCGCCGACGACGTCCTGGACTTGGAGCCGGGGACGTTCGTGCTCTCGGGGACCGGTTACTCCATCACCGTGCTGGGCGGCGAGGTACTGACGGCGAATACGGGAGCGGGTAACGATTCCGCGGCGTTCCACGACGGCAGCGGCGATGATACGTTTACCGCTTGGCCCGGCCTGGCAACGTTACTAGGCCCCGGTTATCGGCTCGTGGTCGAGGGGGCCGAGGACGTGCGAGCGACCGCTGATCGCGGCGGCTCCGACGTGGCCATGCTGTACGATGCGGCCGGCGACGACCTCGCGGAAATCGCTCCCGGCTCCCTCGTATTGAGCGGGCAGGGATTCCGCTCGGCGGCCGAGGGCTTCGCTTTTGCCCACGCTATTGCCAGAAACGGCGGCAGCGACGTAGCCCGATTCACGGGGAGTGCGGGGACGGACGAATTCGTCGCCCGGCCGGATTACAGCACGATGCTCTCCGGCGGCCTGTTTGCCCGTGCCAAAGGCTTCGCGGCGGTCGAGATTGCCGCTCCCCTCGGCAACCAGAGCTGGATCAAGATGGTGGACGGAGAGGGCGATGACGCCTTTACCGGATCGCCCGGCGGCGCAGGCCTCCAAGGTCCCGGCTACGAGATATCGGTGTTGGGCGTGGCCTACGTTCACGCCTACGCCCGGGCCGGCGGCAACGATACCGCCGTGCTGACCGGCTCCGGCGGCGACGACCGCTTGGTCATCGACGACCGCTTTGCCAAGCTGTTCGGCGACGGCTACTTCCTCCGTGTGAAGCTCTTCGAGACGGCGACCGTCGATACGTTGGACGGAAACGACACCGCGAAGGTGTTGGATACGCCGGGCGACGATGTGTTGACGGGCCGTGCGAACCGCTTCACCTTGCAAACGCGCAAGCAGGTCTTCGAAGGTCGGGGATTGGAGACGATCCAAGCCCTTGCCACGTACGGCGGCCAGGATACGGCCTACATGTACGATTCGGCGGGCGATGATGTGTTTACCGGCACGCCTACCCGCGGCTCCTTGGCCGGTTCCGGATTCAACCTCCAGGTCTCGGCCTTCGACTACGTGCATGCCTACTCGACCGGCGGTCGGGATGTCGCCCGGCTCACGGGATCGTCCGGTAACGACACGTATGTCGGCGACTCCGTGTACGGAAAGCTGTCCGGTTCCGGGTTCTTCCTCCGTACGAAGAACTTTGCCGAGGTATATGTCGCCTCCGGCGGCGGGGCTGATTCCGGACGGATTACCGGCTCCGCCTCCGACGATGCCGTATTCGCCGACGGAATCGACTTCGTGCTTCAGAACCTGGATTTCGTGCAGAGCCTGAGCGGCTTCCGCAACGTACAGGTGAAAGGTTCGGGAGGTTCCGATACGGCCGAGGTCTGGAACGGCTTGATACTTCATGAAATCCTGCCGCTCGGCGGCGGAACGGCGCCGACCGATCCCAATACCGTCACGGCCGTCTTCCAGCAGTTCGATCAGATCCGCGTTCGCAGCAATCAGCCGGGCGGCGATCAGGACCTCGACAACGTGGACAACATTACCTTCCAGTGGTGATCCGCCGTCCGATCGAATCGGATCGAGCGAACCGGATGCCTCCGGAATAGCTTCGCGGCGAGATCGTCGCGACCTTGACTCTGCGGCCGCCCCCTGCTCATGGCGGGGGGCTTTTTCGCGCCCCGGCTCGACGCCCTTGGTTCACGTTTCGCACTTTTTCGGGGTGATTTTGGTCGAGAATGAAGCCGGCCTCCGTGCCTGAATCCGCTACCCTGCGGCGGCTGAGTTGGCGGCGGCTGAGTCGGCTAGACGAATTTCGTACCCTGCCTTTGTCGAGCAGACTCGCGAAAAAGCCCTTGCCTGGATGAGCGACTTTCTCAGTCTTGCAGGCCGATACGGCCCGCTTGCCGCCCGAGCGGGCAAATCGGTGGCGTTCCGCGCTGCACAAACCCCCGCCGCGGCCTCGTGGACCGCGAAAACCGCACGCTCAAAAGGTGCGAAACTGGAAATTACCCTGAAAAGGTGCCAAACTGGAAATTCGGTTTTCTCAGGGCGTCGGGGGGCGAGGTGCGAGGTCGGCTATCCCGAGATCTGGGCAACTATTCCAGGATCTGGGCAAAGAGATTGCGGAGGGCTTCCGCGTCGACGGGCACGGGGGTGAGTTTGCACGCTTCCGGCGTGGCCCGCAGAGCGTGTTGCACCAAACGCTCGAGATAATCGGGCGGAGCTTCGGGGGGCGGCGCGAACTTTTCCGGTAGGCCGGCCTCACGAAACACCGCGGAAAGGCGATCCAAGAGGGCCTGAATGTCGCCCTCCTCGACCGCCGGGCCGCTCCGGCAAAAGTACGCCAATTCGCGCAGGGCCTCTTGCGCGGCGCCGGCCATGAAGCGAACGGCGACCGGCCCGGCGATGGCCACGGCCCGGCCGTGCGGAA
>JAAZNR010000191.1 GCA_012798155.1 Thermogutta sp.
CGGGCGTGCAGGGCGAGGCTGACGCGGCCGCCTTCCGCCGCGGCCTCGACGGCGTTCTTGCCCAAGGCGGTAAAGGCCGCCGCCAATTGCACCGGGTCGGCCTGCACTTCCACACGTTCCGTCGGCAGTTCGCAGTTCAAGGCCGTGCCGTAACGCTCGGCCAATTCGCGGAGCGAAGGTTCCACCTGCATGACGACGTCGCGGAGATCGATGAGGGTGAGCGAAGGTTGCGAGGGGCGAGCGAAGAGCCGGGCGTCGGCGATCATTTCGTGTGCCCGGCGGACCTGGGCCGTGATCGCCGCCAAGATCCGCCGCTGTTCGGGGTCCTGCGCGGATCGCAAGAGGACCTGGGCGTGGCCGCCGATGATGGCCAGGGGATTGTTGATTTCGTGGCCCGCCCCGGCCGCGAACTCGGCCAGGGCGTCCAGCTTGGCCTGTTCCAGCGTTTCCGCGAAGTTCGCCTCCAGGGCGTGGAGCCGCGCCGCGGTGCGGGTAACCCGGGCCGGCATGTCCCCGGCGTGGGGAATCCTCCGCCTGAGGCGGCGGAAGAGCCGTTCCGCGCGGGCCAGGGCCGGCCGGACAGGGTGCGGCGCCGGCGAGCCCAAGGCGGCAACCCATTCCGCGGCCGCGGCGCGAATCCGGTCGGCGATCCCGGATTCGTCCGCCATGCAGCCCATGATGGCGGCGCCGGCCCGATCACTCCGGAGCGACTTGCGGGAACGGCGCGGGGTCCCACGACCGGTCGCCGCGGCGCCGGGCAACGATTCCCAGAGCCGGGCGGCGATCTCCCAGCCAATAGCCGCGGCTTGCAACGCGGAGCGGCCCGGCTCGTCGCGCTCCCAGTGCTCAAGCTGGGCTTGCCACGGGGAGCGCGATCGCTCGAGGGAGGGCGATCTCCCGTCGGCATCGGTCGGCCGCGGACGCCGGCCCCGCTTGCCCCCTTCTCGCAGTGATGCGGCACCGTTAGGTGAGGCGTTGGGTAAGGCGGGATCGGGCATGATCCCATCCGCTAGGGCCGAAACGATGCACGCGGCGCGAGCGAGGGGAACGGCGGTCCGGGCGTTTTCCCTCGCCCAAGCCGCCGCCAATTCCTCCGCCCAAAGGACCGTTCGCAGGGCGATTTCGGCGGGGCGCGGACGCCGGGAGCCGGGGCCGATCCCTTTGGCCGGGCCGTTCGGCTCGGCTTCGGCCCGCGCTGCATCCGTGCGGATGATGGGGCCGGGCGACGGCGGGACGTCGGGCGGAGCGGATTGCGGGAGCAGCTCGGGCAGCGACGCCCACAAACGCGCGGCGATGCCCGCGAAGCCGCATGGCCCTTCCCCCGCCGGCTCGACGAGGCGTATCAAAATGGGGTACAGACGCGGATCGCGACGCTGGAGGCGAACGAGCGAACGGCGCCACTCCGCGACGGTCCGCGGGGCGTCGTGGCCGCCGGCCGGGCGCGAGGCCCAGGCCAGCAAGGCATCAGCCAGGCCCAGACGGACCTCGTCGGATAGCTCGGCCCTGCCGAGGAAGAGATGTTCTGCAAGAGCCAGCCGGTCCATGCCCGCCTGCCGGGTTTCGTAGTGGCCAACGCCGTGGACGGCACACGCCGTGGACGGCACGGGGGGCGGGATCGAGCCGGCGGCCGGCGCTCACGGCGCGTGGGCGGCCGCGATCCCTGCTCCCTTGCGTCCGGTTCAGGCGCTGGCGGGGCTTTCGATGTCCAGCAGTTGGCAAATGCGATCGACCAGGGTCTCGATCTCGAACGGCTTGTGGAGGAAGTCGTCGGCGCCGGCCGCCTTCAATTCCTGAATCTTATCCTCCTCCACCATGCCCGAGATGCAGATGATCCGGATTTCGTCCATCGACGGATCCGCCCGCACCACCTGGCACACCTCTTTACCGTTGATGTCGGGGAGCATGATGTCGAGGACGATCAGGTCGGGGCGATACTCCTTGACCATGATCCCGGCCCCGAAACCGTTGTTGACGGTGCGGATTTCGAATCGCCCATCCCGTTGCAGGACGTCGCGGATCAGTTCCACGAGTTCTTCGTCGTCATCCACGACGAGGATCTTGCGGCGACCGCTTTCGAGGGCATCGGTGGGGATGCCGTTGTCCCGCATGAAGGCGATGAGCTGATCGCGCGGGATGCGGCGGAAACGGCTGCCGGGCACGCGAAAGCCCTTCAGTTGTCCGGAATCGAAGCAGCGGATGATGGTCTGCTGGCTGACCTTGCAGATCTTGGCCGCCTCGCCGGTCGTGAAAACGGACTTGGTCGACAGAGGTGATTGGCTGTTCCTTTTTCTCGCCACGGTTCTCGCCGGAATGTTCAACGAAACCCCAGGCGGAGCGTCGGCAGATCGGCGAGGGGTTTCTGGTCCTCCGTGTTTTACCATCCGGGATATGGCTCCTGGATTCGCAATAGCTTGCAAATCTCGCACCTCCCGTAGCTGCCTACAAGCAGCAGGCTCATCCGGCTCTGCCGACTTTGCCGAACTTGCCAAGCGCGACCATTATAACTTACCCAAACCGCCTGTCAATACGAGTTGTCTTGCCACAAAGGCTTTACAAATAACAGTTTGCGTATTCGCCCTGAAAAAGGCCCGCTGATCGAGCCGGAATAATCTTCGCCCGTTCCCCGATATCGCGCAAGTCTGTAGAGCACGCAATCGAATCAAGCTATGCAATCAGGTTATCCTGTTGATTCGTTAAGATCGAGTGTTTTTCTCGCTTGGGAGGCTGGCCGCGGCCGGACGACGGCGTTAATGTCGGCATTCGCCCCTAGGGCCGGACGAAGAGGCTGCCGGTAGGGGGCAGCCGCCGCACTCTAG
>JAAZNR010000192.1 GCA_012798155.1 Thermogutta sp.
GACACTGGGAGACGCCATGAAACACACTTGCCGCAAATCGAGGCCGGCGATTCTCTGGTCCCTGATCGCAGCGTTGCTCGCCGTGCCGGTCGGTTGCCGGCGGCAAGATGACACCGCGAGCGTCCCCGCCGTTTCCGGCGAAGCGAGGACCGCACAAGGCCCCGTGCACGGCGGCAAGGCGGGCAGGAAGGAGACCTTCCCCGAGCAGGCATGGTACGAAGCCTGGCGATCCGGCGAGACAGGCGGCGCACCCGTCCCCGAGCCTTGGCCCGAGATATTCCGAACGCTGGCCGACTCTCAGGCGGCCTTCGAATTCGATCCCCAAGGCCGGCTCATCGGCGTGGATATGGCGTCACGGCGCAGGGTCGGCGGCGACGCGGAAATCCGCGCTGCGGTGCAAATACCCCATTTGCGTCGCCTGGCCGTCTCGGGCTTCGGCGTCACTCCCGAGGGTGTGCGGCTGTTGACCGCCTGCACGAGCTTGGAAGAGCTGGCCTTGGAAAACACCAAGATCGACGACGCCTCGCTGGCTGAATTGGCGGCCTTGCCCAACTTGCGCTCGCTCAATCTGCGGCGATCCGTGCACCTCACCGACGCAGCCCTCGAAACTCTGACGCAATTTCCCAAGCTGGAACAACTGTACCTGCACGACAACGCTTTCTCCGCCGATGCCCTTACCAAGCTGACGGCCCTTCGGAGCTTGCGGTTGCTGGACCTCCGCGGTTGTCCGGGCGTGGGCGAGGAAGTCCTGGGCAAGATATGCGGGCTTCCCCGGCTCTCCGACTTACGCGTCCGCGGATACGCCATTGACGACGCCTGCATGGCGGCTGTGGCAAGCTGCCGGCAATTGTCGGCCTTCACCTTGGAGGAGGCCGCCGTGACGGGCAAGGGCTTCGCTCGTTTGGCCGACCTTCCGCTGACCTCCCTCACGCTCTACAAATGCCTCTCCATACGGGAGGATGATTTGGCCGTCTTGGCGAGGTTCCCCCGCCTGACGCGGCTGACGCTGCGCGACATGCCTCTCCGCGGCGACTTCCTGCGGCACATGGCCGCCGCCTCGCGATTGACCGAATTGCGTTTGTACCAGACTATGGTGGGGGACGGCGCAGGGGAGTACCTCCGCAATTTTAAGGCCTTGCGTCGTCTCGACCTGTCCAAGACCCTCATCGGCGATTCGGGCTTGGCGGCCGTGGCGGAACTCCCCGCCCTCCGCGAACTGCTGGTCGCGGAGACGATGGTGACCGATCAAGGCGTTTCGGCCCTGGCGCAGTTGCCCGAGTTGGAGGTTCTCGACTTGACGGGCAACGTCGGCGTGAGCGACCAAAGCGTTGCCGCGCTTCAAGCCATGCCCAAACTCAAGACGGTATTTTTAGACGGGACGTCGGTAAGCCGAGACGCCCTTGGTCTATTGGGCGACCGAGCCAAGGCCTCACTTCCGCCGAGCGAATGAATGCCGCGCGGGCCGAATCACGGCGCCGGCCGGATCGGCACACCCTCATGCCGGAAGCGACCGCTCTCGGCAAGGCGTCGAGGACTACTCCGCCTGCAGGGTCTTATACAGCGGCAAATGGCGGTAGTACACTTCCAGGATCAGGGCGTGCACGGCCGTCACGTAGAGCCGCCCGGCCTGTTCCGCCCAGCGATCCGGGACGGGTTGCAGCGGATCCCAACTCCCCGCAAAATCTCCTTCCCGAATCTGCGTTTCCAGCAGGATGGTCCGAATGCGATCGTTCCAGTCGCGCCAGTGATCGCCCTGCATTTGGAACATCACTTGGGTCGCATAGTACCAGTAGTACGCGTCGCGGAGACGATGCTGGGGGGTACCGAGGTCGGGGAGTTGACCGCGGAGAAAGTCCGCGCCTTGCACGAGCGGCGGATGCGTGCGATTCCAACCCAAGTAGATTCGCATGAGAAGCCCCTCGGCCGTCATGGCGCGGTTGGGAACCCGTCCGTGAATCTGGCTCGGCGTTTCGCCCGCATGGGGGTTGTACATATATCGGGCGCCGTTCTCGGTCTGAGCCAAATCGAGCCAATGCGCGACCTTCTCCAAGACCGGAGGGGGCACGTCCAAACCCGCCATTTCGGCGCTCTTCAGGGCCATCAGTTGCCAGCCGGTCACGGAAGTATCGCTTTCCCGTCGCGGCTCGTACCGCCAACCGCCGTATTGCGGATGCTGGGATTGCACGATGAAATCGACGGCCTTTTCTCCCGGTTCGCGGAGGGCGGGGTCCCGCGTCATCCCGTAAGCCTCGCACAACGCGATGGCGGCCAATCCGTGCCCGTAGAACTTGGTAAAGGGGTCCGGATCGCCGGCGGCGGAATAGAGTCGGCCGTCCGCCTGCTGCCGGGCGACCAACCACTTGAGACCCCGCCGGACGACGTCTTGGTACTTGCCGTCGGTATGCGTGTAGCCGGCCCCCAAGAAGGCCAAGAGAACCAGCCCCGTCGCCGCCGTATCGCCTCGCATGGTTCCGGCGGCGAAGGTCCTGCTATCGAGCCCGGACTCGGCTGGTACGGCATGCAGGCTCCAATGCCCGTCGGGAAACTGGACACGGGCGAGGAAAGCCAGGGCACGCTCCACCGCCTCCTCGGTCTCGGGACCGCCGCCGAACTCGGCCGCCCGCCGTCCGCGCTGCGTGGGACTACGCTGCATGAAGGCCTCGGCAGGTTCCAAGGGAGCCGTGCCGCCCAAAGCCGAGGGCATCGGCGCCGTCCGGCGAACCGCCGCGAAGCGGGAAGTCGAATCTTGCACGACGTCGCTCTCCGGCCGCGAGAACCGCCCCGGCAAACCCACGCGCAAAGACGGCGGGCCGCCGACGCCGCCGTCGCCCAGGGGATCGGATCGCAAGACGGGCAAACCGCCTTCCCGGCGGACGGCCGTCAAATCCGACGCGGCAGGTTCAGTTCCGCCGCCCGAAGCGTTGCCAGGAACACCGGCTATCGCCGCTTCTTCCGCCGGTCCCGGTCCGAGAGAGGACGGCAAGCCGGGCGTCACTTGCCCGCGGCGGACCGGCCCGCTGCCCACCGGCAGAGCCGCCACAGGATCGGCGTCCCCGTCGCCCGGGATTCTCGGCGGTCCCGCCTCGCGCCCGAAGACCCCGGCCAATTCCGAAGCCGAGACTCCGCCCGCCGCCCCTTCGCCGCCGGATACACTGCCGCCGCGTA
>JAAZNR010000193.1 GCA_012798155.1 Thermogutta sp.
CGGCGGATCAGCTCCCAGCCGTCCATGCCGGGCATCAGCAAGTCGGTGAGGATGAGATCGTAGGGGTTCTCTTCCCGCAGCGACGCCGCCGCCATTTCCAGGGCCGTTCGGCCGGACTCGGCGGCCTCGCTCGCCAATCCCCACTGGGCCAGCATCTCCTGCACGATGCGGCGGTTGGTGCGGTTGTCATCCACCACCAGAATCCGTTGCCCGCCGTAGGCGCGGAGGTCCGCGGGCGGCGTTTGGGTTCGGGGTTCGGCGACCGTGGCGAAGCGGGCCGTGAAGGAAAACGTGCTGCCCTCGCCCGGCGTGCTTTCCACCCCAATCCGCCCGCCCATCAATTCCACCAGCCGCTTGCAGATCGCCAGACCCAGGCCCGTCCCGCCGAATCGCCGCGTGGTGCTCTTGTCGGCCTGTTCGAAGGCGGCGAAGATGCTTTCCCGCTTCTCCGGTGGGATGCCGATGCCCGTGTCTCGCACCGTGAATTGCAATTCGACCTCGCCGTCGAGGCGGCGCGGTGCCGTGACTTCGACCACGACCTCGCCGCGCTCGGTGAACTTGACGGCGTTATCGACCAAGTTCACGATCACCTGCCGCAAGCGGACGGGATCGCCGAGCAAGGCGTCGGGCACGGCGGGGTCCACGCGGTAGGCCAATTCCAGGCGCTTGCTGTGGGCCCGCAACGCCAACCCCTTCATGGTGTTGCCCAGCTCTTCCCGGAGCGAGAACTCCACGGACTCCAGTTCCAGCCGGCCGGCCTCGATCTTGGAGAAATCGAGGATGCTGTTGATCAGGGCCAGCAAGGTTTCCCCCGCCTCGCGAATGATCTGGAGGTAGTCCCGCTGCTCGCCGGTCAGGGGCGTTTGGGCCAAGAGCTGGGCCATGCCCAGGATGGCGTTCATGGGCGTGCGGATCTCATGGCTCATGTTGGCCACGAAAAAGCTCTTGGAGCGGCTGGCCTCTTCGGCGGCCTGTTTGGCCTGCTCCAGCGTCCGCCGGGCGATGATCTGGTCGGTCACGTCCCAGAAGACCGCCTGCACGCCGACCACGTCGCCCGCCGCGTCGCGGACCGGGGATTTCATGACCTGCACGTACCGCAGGGCGCCGTCGCGCTCGTATTGCTCGATGTCCTCGAAGAGCCGCCCGCTCTCCATCACGCGGCGGTCATCCCGGCGATATTTGGACGCCAAGTCGGGCGGGTAGAAGTCGAAGTCGGTCTTGCCCAGAATCTCCCCCAAGGGCCGACCCAAGAGCCGGCAGAACGAGGAATTGGCGAAGGTGAACCGCCCTTCGCGATTCTTGCGGAGCACGTGGACGGGGAGATTCTCGACCAGCGAATAATACAAGGCCTGCGAATCGCGGAGGCCCTTTTCGATGTTCTCGCGGCGTTGAATCTCCTCCTCCAACATGCGGTTGGCTTCGCGCAGCTCCCGCGTCCGCTCCTCGATCAGGCGCTGGGTGGCCAAGGTTCGGCCGCCCAAGGCATGGACATAAAGGGAAAGCAAGACGGAGCCGAACAGGCCCACGCCCAACAGCCACCAGGCCCCGAAGCCGCGGCGCCGTTCGATGTAGGCCGCGCTGGGACACATCGCGACCCGCCACTGACGCCCCGGCAGTTGGATGGCCCAGCGCCAGCCCCCTCGCATCCCGGCCGCGTCCTCCGGGCGGAAGCGCGACCGATCGCCGGCGGAGAGCAACTCAGACTTCCCCTCGCCGTTCTCCGCCGCATCCACGACGGAAAGATAGATTCCCTGCTCTTCGCACCAACTCTCGATGGGCGACAGAAGTGCTTGAACGTCCACCGCCACGATCAAGACCCCGGAGGCCTGGTTGATCCGTTCCAGGGGTTCCTCGGGGACGTATTGGAAGGGGAATACGGGCCATCCGATGAGAAGATATCTCGGCCCGGCGGCAGCGGGCGCGTCGCCGCCTCCGGCACTGGTATCGCGCTGACCGGCATCGGCCTGACTAGCATCGGGCTGACCGGGATCGGCCTGATCGGCATCGGGCTGAGCGGCCTCGGGCTCACTGTTATCGGGCTGAGCGAGATCGGGCTGAGCGGCATCGGGCGAGCGAACCATCGAGAGGTCGGAAACCAACCGCGAAGCAATCCCGCCTTGAGAGACCGCGTGCAGGACGGCCTCCAACAGATCGTCGCGCGAGGCCAGGTCGAAACCCTGTCCCGCGGCGACCTTGGCGCGAGGTTCGATATACAAGATGGGCATGTGGAGCGGCCGGGTATGCGCCCCCACGCGCCGGCCCGAATCGTCCCATTCCCAGAGGTCCAGCCCGTTCACGCCGTTGCGATCGGCCTGTTGATAGAAGTTCAG
>JAAZNR010000194.1 GCA_012798155.1 Thermogutta sp.
AGGGCCTCCGGATCACGGGCCAGGTGGTCGAGACGCTGGGAGTCCTGGGCCGTCCATTCGCCGTCGCACAAGGCGGCGGCGAGTCGCCCTAGCTCTTCGTGCTTCGATGCTTGGGAAGCCGGCCTAGTCAAGACTCGATTCCCTTCCTTCGCGACATCATCAGCGGGATCAAGGGGACCGGGGTCGGCGCTCGCGACCGATCCGGTCTCAGGCCTCTTCGTCGGCCAATTTTCGATCCATACATTCCAGCAGCCTCATGCGGATGCGGTGGAGGGCGCGTCGAATCGCGTCGGCCGTTCGGCCCAGGCGAACGGCCAAGCCCTCCGGGCGGCAGTCCTCTTCGTACCGCATCCGGATCAATTCTCGATGCCGGGGTAGCAATTCTTCCAAGCACTGTTGCAAGGCGTCGCGGCGGCGGTCCAGATCGTCCATTTCGCGGATCGTGGCGGCCGACAATCGCTCGACCAAATCGTCGGAGATCGGCAGCGCCGCCTTTCCTTTCGCCTGGCGATGCTTCAGCACCTCGTACCGTGCAATCCCGCAGGCCCAGCGGGTGAAATCCTGGTCCCGCCGATACTCGGAGAATTTCCGCCAAAGGACGACGCTCGTCTGTTGGAGAATCTCCTCGGCGTCGGCCAAATTATGCACGAGGGCGAAAATCGACAAAAATACCTTTCTCTGAGCGGCGGTCCAGAGTCGCACGAAGTCCTCGCCCGCATCGGCGGAATCACCACGGTCACATATCTCCATGGATGGACGAGCCGCTTTGGAGGTGCTGTTCCGGCCCCTATACTCTTATCCCGGGCCGGAACGGAAAATCGGACACGAATTCTGGAGGCCCGCTAAAAAGATTCTAGCCGTTCAGGCGCCTGCCCGTCTGCCATTGCAATGCGGAGGCGCGGGGGCTGTTTTTGAAACGCAGAGGGCGCAGAGAAAGAAGAAAGGCAGAAGTCAGAATGCGGAAGGCGGAACTTCTGCCTTCCGCATTGCGCCTTGGAGTATCGATAGGCCGCAACTCTGCGTTCTCCGCGTTCTCCGCGTTTCCATCCTTTCATTCCGCCTCGCCGTCCCTGGCCGATGGGAGCCGAAAAACGTATCCGCCCATTCACTCCCAAAGGCGGCAGCCCCATTGTCGCCGCTTTCATCGCAAACATTAACACAGTCTCCGTGAACGCTTACAAAGATTCTGCCTTGTTACCCCCAAGGCTATTCAAGGAGATTCCGCGGTGGGTCGCTATCCCAAAGCGGTCTGACGAGACGATAGAATGAGGGGAAACTGCATTTTGTCGAGAAGCGGCCGATCCCTTTTTAGCGGTCATGCGGCCGGGCGGCCACCGTGCCCAGCGTGGGGAACGCGCGATCATCGGCCGCCATACCCCAAGCGGCCCGAGGAAAAAAGGTTGGAGGGAGGAATGCTTACGATGCCGGATTCCGAAGACCGTAAAAATGATGCGCCCAAGCGGCCGCCCCTACGGGTCGGTTTTCTGATCTCCGGCAGCGGCCGCACCCTCCACGACCTCTTGGATGACGTGGATAACGGCTTGATTGACCTGGACGTCCGCTTGGTCCTGGCGAGCACCCCGAACGCCTCGGGACTACAACATGCCGAGTTTCGGGGTATCCCGGCGGAGGTGCTGGAGCGGACGGGCTTCCTCGACGGCGGTGACTACAGCAGGGCCATCTTCGGCCTCTGCCGTGACAACGACGTGCAGATCGTGGTCATGGCCGGCTTCAGCGTCCATTTGATGATCCCGGAAGACTTCCAGCATCGCGTGATCAGTTCCCATCCGGCCCTGGCCCCGGCCTTTACCGATCGAACGCTGTACGGGCGGCGCATCCACGAGGCCGTACTGGCCCGCGGCGTCAAAGTGAGCGGATGCACGATCTTTTTCGTGGACCAATCCCACAATCGCGGCCCGGTGATCCTGCAAAAGGCGGTGCCGGTTTCCGTGGACGATACGGTGGAACATCTGGAAAGCCGCATCTTGTACGAGGAGCGGCTGGCCCTCCGAGAGGCCTTGCAGCTCTTGGCCGAGGATCGGATTCGCGTGGAGGGCCGTCGCGTGCGGACCGTACCGAGTGCGAGCGGCACGCTTCAGGCGTAACCGCAGCGATCCCAGTACCGGCCGAAGGAGGCTCCTTCTGTTAGGGATCGCGGATCGCCGCCGGGGTTGCCTCGCACCCGGGCTGAGATCTTGCTCAACACGTCCGAGAGGAAGGTGAATATCCTTTATCCTAGACCGGCGGGTAAGGGCGTAGCGCTTCGTCACAGCTCAATTTTGGGATTAGCTCAATTTTGGGATTAGCCCCAATACCGTTGAAATAGGCGCAAGTCACAGCCTTTTGCTAAGTTAGGGTTGAAACAAGGACCCCTAGCAAGGAGGCTGTGACGATGATGCGACAAGGACGTTGCGTACTGCCGCCCGACGAAGCGGGCCGGATTTTGGATC
>JAAZNR010000020.1 GCA_012798155.1 Thermogutta sp.
CGCACCGCCAATTCAAGGGCCGTCTGGGCGAGTTTTTGCGATCGCCCGCTATCGGAACGGAGGACGACGGCTTGGGCGAAGCAGGCCGTCGCTTCGCTCGCTGTTTCCTCGGCCGTCGCCGGCGATTGAAAGCCCAGGGCCTTCCAGTCGTTCATTTGATTGAGAAGGCGGCCCACTTTTCCGCGGGCAAGTTCCAAGGGCAAGGCGTAGGGCCGTTCCCGCTCGATCAGGGTTCCCGTGCTAACCGCCGGCGTGCCCCTGTCCGCCACCGGCCAGGGAAGGGTCAGAGCCGCGGACTGATCGACCGATCGCACGATCTCGAGAACGTCATGATGCCATGACACCCTGCCCGGCCAAGGGATGCAGTCCCAGCCGGCAAGGTAGGCGAGAGCCAGCCGGCTTGGTTCCATCCGCTCGATCGGTACTAAGAATCGCATGCATCCCATCTTGTACGGAAAAGGGTCGAGATTGGGGCGGCACGGTGCGGAAACCACGGCCGGTTACACGTTTCCGCCCTCCGGCGTAATGTACCTCATGGCCCTTGTGCCGGCCTTTCGGCGCCCGGATCGAGTCCTTCAGGATTCCGTGATCCCTTTTCCAGAAAGACCGCCAAGACGGCCAAATCGGCGGGGGTAATGCCGCTGATCCTTCCAGCCTGGGCAAAACTCCAAGGGCGAATGCGGCTGAGCTTTTCGCGAGCCTCGACGCGAAGATGAGGTACGCGCGAATAATCCACGTTCGGGGGGATTCGTTTTTGCTCCAGACGCCGTTGCCGTTCGGCGGCCGCGTCTTCCCGCGACAAATAGCCGGCATACTTGATATCGGAAATCACCGTTTGCACGACGTCGCCGGAGAATTCCTTCAACTGCGGGTAATCGTCGAGGAGGTCGCTCCATTCCACGTCCGGCCTGGCCAAGAGGTGCTCCAACGGGAATCCCCCTTGCCGGCAACTTGCCAGCGCCGTTCGCAGGGCCTCCACGGCGGCCGTTTTTTTCTCGAAGACGTTCCATCGATAGTCATCAACTAGTCCCAACTGTCGACCTAGAGGCGTCAAGCGTCGGTCGGCATTATCGTGGCGTAACCGCAGCCGGTATTCCGCCCGGCTGGTGAACATGCGATACGGTTCATCGACTCCGCGCGTGACCAAGTCATCGACCATGACGCCGAGGTAGGCCTGCTCGCGGCCGAGGATCAGCGGCGGTTGTCCCCGGAGTTTCAAGGCCGCGTTGGCGCCGGCGAGCAATCCCTGGCCGGCGGCTTCCTCGTACCCCGTGGTGCCGTTGACCTGCCCCGCCAAGAACAGCCCCGCGACCGCCTTGCTTTCCAGCGAGGGCTGCAACTGCTCGGGGGGCAGGTAATCGTATTCCACGGCGTATCCGTAGCGGAGAATCTCGGCGCGCTCCAGGCCCACAATGGACCTCACCACGGCCTCTTGAACGTCGCGCGGAAGACTGGTGGCCAAGCCGTTGACGTAGATCTCGCGGTTCCGCCTACCCTCGGGTTCCAAGAAGAGTTGGTGCCGTTCTCGATCGGAGAAACGGACGATTTTGGTTTCCACGGACGGGCAGTAGCGGGGGCCGGTAAACCGGATTTGGCCCGTAAACATCGGCGCCCGATGCAGATTCGCACGAATGATCTCATGGACCTTGGGGTTGGTGTACGTGATCCAACAGGGCAACTGCGGCTGAGTGATGGAAGGAGTCAAGAAGGAAAAGGGAACGGGGTTTTCATCTCCCGGTTGCAACTCCATCCGTTCGTAGTCGAGGGTCCCGCCGTGGAGTCGCGGCGGCGTGCCCGTCTTGAACCGCGACAAGGAAAAACCGATCTCCACGAGGGAGCGGCTGATGCCGTCTACGGCGTCCTCGCCGTCCCGCCCGCCGCGCTGCGTCTTCTCGCCGAAATGGAGCAGTCCCTGCATGAACGTGCCCGTACACAGGACCACGCAAGGGGCACGGTAAAGGACATCGCCGCGGACGGCGACCCCGGTGATTTGCCGGCCTGTTGCGGTCTTTTCCACCACGAGGGATTCGGCGGTCTCTTGCCGCAGGGCGAGTCGCGGTTGATTAAGGCAATGCCAGAGCACGGTTTGATGATAGGCCCATTTGTCGGCCTGGGCGCGGGGACCGTGCATGGCGGGACCTTTCCGCCGGTTGAGCATGCGGAATTGGATGCCCGTCTCGTCAATCGCGCGAGCCATGATGCCCCCCAGCGCGTCGATCTCGCGTACGATGTTGCCCTTGCCGACTCCGCCGATGGAGGGATTGCAGCTCATCTTGCCGACCGTGTCGAGGTTGGTGGTGAGCAAAGCCGTATGCGCGCCCATCCGCGCGGCGGCGAGGGCCGCCTCGATCCCGGCGTGTCCGGCCCCAATTACCAGTACGTCGAACTCGTAAACCAAGGACATTGCAGTGCTTTATTCACAATTTCGTTTCGTGACGATTGGACCGCTTCGTTTCGTGGCGATGGGACCCATTCGTTTCGCGCCGATGGGACGGCGGGGCAGTGGAGAAATCCCGCCCTCGACGCCGAAGCCGGATTGCGATGATCGCAAACTCCGCTTCCTCGCCGCGAGACGGGTCAAGAGTTGCCGGGGATGAGATCGGAAAAAGCATGTCACGGTCTGATCGGCGCGATTGGAACTCGACGCTCTTCCTCCGAAATCTTGGCGTGCACGATCGGGCGGCGATCGCAACGAAGGCGATTGCCACGAAAAGGCGGTCGGGCGGCCGATTCCGCCGAGTTTGCCCATGTGGCGGCCGGTGACGTGCCGATGTCGCATGCCGCATGCCGCATCTACAAATGCACCCGGAACGCCCCCTCGCGGCTCGGTGAAAACCTTTGATTTTATCCATGATCTTGGATCCGGGCCATGTACGCTACTCGCATTCGGGCCATGTGCCCGATAAGGACACGGCCCGCGGGGCCGGCGGTGGATGGCCATTCGGTGTCGGACGGCGTAACATTAGGCAAGATCGCTGCATCGCTGCGCGCGACTTGCGGCGCGGCGGAGACGTCCAATCGGCACATTCAAGCGGCGTAGGAGGATCAATCCGTGGTATTGCTCGAGTTCAGCATGTATCCTTTGGATCAGGGCGAAAGCCTGAGTTCCTACGTCGCGCGGAGTCTGGACATCATCGACAAGAGCGGCTTGGATTACCAGTGCCATGCCATGGGAACGATTCTTGAAGGCGAATACGATCAAGTGATGGAGGTGGTACGGCGCTGCTTCGAACGGATGGCCGAAGACTGCCATCGGATCGAATGCGTCATCACGATGGATTACCGTCGCGGGCAGTCGGGAAGGCTGCGGGCCAAGGTGGCGGGTGTGGAAGCGAAGTTGGGGCGACCGGTCAAGAAGTGAATTACCCGGGCGTTCGCGGATTCTTCCCCGTCGCTCTCCTGCCGGCAGGCAACGGTCTTGCGATTTCCGGCGGGCAAGCCCCTGCCCTTGAGTCGACGGGTTCGAGGCATGACGGCGTCACACGGAGAGGCGACAGCCTGAAGGTCCCATGATTCGATGGTTCTCACGGCGCGATTCGGCAGTTTCCGTGGCGGCGGTCGGCAAGGCGCTAGGCAAGGAAACGCGAAAGGGTACGACCGTCCCGCCCACCTTGCTCCGGGCGCTGCGGCGGATCGTGGGAGCGGAGAACCTCATCACGCGGCCGTCGGAACTGATCGTCTACGAGTGCGACGGATACACGCTGGAAAAGGAGACGCCGCCCGCCGTGGTCTTTCCCAAATCGACCGAGGCAACGGCCGCGGTCGTTCGAGCGTGTCGAGAGCACGGCGTGCCGGTCTTGCCGCGTGGAGCGGGCACCGGACTCGCCGGTGGAGCGACTCCTCTCCACGGGTGCGTGGTCGTTTCCCTTGCAAGAATGAAGAGGATTCTGGAGATCAGTCCGCGGGATCGCATGGTGCATGTGCAGGCCGGCGTTCTGAATCTGGAGCTTGGTTCGGTTCTGGCGGGGACGTATTGGCATTTCGCGCCGGACCCCTCCAGCCAAGCGGCTTGCACCATCGGCGGTAATATCGCCACCAATGCCGGCGGACCGCATACCCTGAAGTACGGCGTAACGGTCAACCACATCCTGGGCATGACCTGGGTGACCGGCGAAGGCGAGGTGCTGGAAATCGGCCCCGAGACGAACTCCGCCGAGTTCGACTGGATCGGATTGCTGACCGGCTCCGAGGGTACCTTGGGGATTGCGACCGAGGCGTGGCTTCGATTGACCCCCTTGCCGATCGCCCATCGAACGTTTCGCGCCACGTTCGATCGTGTGGAGGACGCAGGCAACGCCGTCAGCCGGATCATTGCGGCGGGCGTCATTCCGGCGGCCATGGAATTGCTGGACCGGGGTATTCTACAGGCCCTGGAAGAGGCCTTTCACTTCGGTTTTCCCGCCGATGCCGAAGCCATCCTCGTGGTAGAGCTGGACGGAATGCCGATTGCGCTGGACGAGCAGGAAGGCATCGTCCTCCAGTTGTGCCGGGATTGTCATGCCAAGGAAATCCTTTCCGCTTCCTCCGAAGCGGAACGTGAGCTCTTGTGGCATTGTCGCAAGTCCGCGGTAGCTGCCGTGGGACGTCTCAGCCCGGGTTATTTCATTCAAGACGGAGTCGTTCCGCGAAGTCGTTTGCCCGAGTTGGTGCGGCGCGTGGCGAGCATCGGCCGCGAACGCGGAGTTCGGATCGTCAACGTCGCGCACGCCGGAGACGGCAACATTCACCCCATCTTGCTGTTTGATGAACGCAAGCCGGATGAAGTGCGGCGGGCCATGGAAGCCGGGCGGGCGATCTTGCAGGCCTGCATCGAACTTGGGGGAAGCATCACCGCCGAGCACGGCGTGGGGATCGAAAAGCTGCCCCTGATGACGGCGCTCTTCTCCCGCCGCGACTTGGATGCCATGCGGCGGATCCAACGAGTCTTCGATCCCGGCCGGGTCATGACGCCGGGCAAGGTTTTGCCGCCCGCCGAGTCGGAGGCATTCCAGGCTGCCGGTCGAGATTGAAAAACAGGCACGTTCGGGGGGACATCGGGGCGACGCAAGAGAGTCTCGGTTTTTCGAAACGAGATCGCCAGGGTCATCATCCGGCCCACAGAGATGGTCATCCATGGACAATGATGTGATTCTCGAAACGGTATCGCCGGCTTCGATCTCGGAGGCGGCGGAGGTCATCGCCGAAGCCGCCCAAGGGAGACGCTCGGTGTATGCTCGCGGAGCCGGCACCCATTTCGAGTACGGTTGCCCGCCCAGCCGTGCCGGTTTCGTGCTTTGCACCGACGGCCTGCAAGACGTGGCGGATTACTCGTATCGCGACTTGACCATTACCGTGGGTTGCGGTGTGAGCCTGAATCGATTGGGCGAGATTTTGGCGCAACAGTCGCAGTTCCTGCCCATCGATTCCATCTTTGGCGGCGAGGGCACCATCGGCGGAGCCGCGGCCTGGTCGCCGCCGGGGCCGCGGTCGTATCGCTGGGGCGCGCTGCGAGACTATGTGCTGGGAGTACGGGCGGTGGACGGGACGGGCCGCACGTTCCATGCCGGAGGCAAGGTCGTGAAAAACGCGGCCGGCTACAACCTCACGCGGCTCCTGACCGGCTCTTGGGGGACCTTGGCCCTGATCGTGGAAATGACCCTGATGGTGCGCCCGCTCCACGAGCGATCGCGTCTCCTGAGTTGGGTGGTGACGAAGAGGGATGACCTTCAGCGGCTGCTGGATTGTTTGGTTACCGGCCGCAGCGAGCCGTCGGCCATCGAGGTCCTGGCCGGGCCGCGCTGGGGACGCGATCGCTTCCTGCGGGTCGCCGATGATCCCTGGGAGTGCCGCGTGGTGACCGTTCACGAAGGCTCGGCGGGCGAAGTGGACGCCTTCTGCGATGAATTGCGGCGAGAATTGTCGGAGGCGGGCTTGAAGATGGGAGAAGAACTTCCCGCGGACTGCTACGCCTCGCTTTCCAACTTCCTCGCCGATGTCCCAAAATCGCAATCCGTGTACGAGTTGGCCGTCCGGCCGAGTCGCGTGGTCGCGGCCCTGGAGCAGTTGCGAAGCCTGCGGCCGCATGCGTCGTTGATTGGCCACGCCGGACTGGGCAAGATTTTCGTCTTCGCGGACGAGGACGCCGGCGTGACGCCCGAGGTCATTGTGCGTTTGCGTGCTGCGATGGCGCCTTTGGGCGGGCATGTGACCGTCTTACGGTACCCGTGGGATCAAGCCTGGAATCGCTCGGTCATTTGGGGGCCGCACGGCCCGGCCTCGCGCTACATGCAGGGATTGAAGGACCAGTTCGATCCGCACAACATCCTTAATCCCGGCCGGTACGTCTTCCCGCCGTAGTTTTGGAGAGCGGCCGGACCCGGAACCGTCCCGGCGGATCGAACCTTCGCGTGCATCACCCGTCCCTTGTAATTCCGTTTCTCGAATCGAGTTTCCGAGGCGCATGAAGACCCCAGCCCCCCCACTTCCAGCCGTGTCCGGCGATGACAAGCCCGGCCGGGCGCCGCCTTTGCCGGTAACCATTCCCGAGGATCGAATCCTGAGTTGCGTTCATTGCGGGCTGTGCACGGCGGCGTGTCCCACCTACACGCTCTTGGGCGACGAAAACGACGGTCCGCGAGGGCGGATCTATCTGATGCGGGCTGTCACGCAGGGGCGCGTGCCGGTCACGGAATGCGTGCAGACTCATTTGGATCGGTGTCTGGACTGCCGGGCGTGCGAGACGGCTTGTCCGTCGGGGGTGGAGTATAGTCGAATTCTCGAGCCGTTCCGGCTGGCGACGGCCCAAGTCCGGCCGGCTTGGAAACGCCGTACGGACTGGTTTCGTCAACTGGTACTGTTGCGGATTTTTCCCTACCCGGATCGAATACGCCGGGCTTTGATCCCGGTACGCCTGCTCCAGAAGGCGGGCCTGTATGAACCGCTGGAACGGATGGGCCTTTGGGACTTGTTCCCCCCGCGCTTGAGGGCCATGCTGACCTTGGTGAACGCGCCGGTGCCATCCGGTCCCCCTTTGCCGGGCTTTCTGCCGGCGAAAGGACGCCGCCGGGCGAGGGTCGCCTTCTTCGTCGGATGCGTGGCCGATGCCATGTTCCGGCACATCCACTGGGCGACGATCCGCGTGCTCCAAGAAAACGGTTGCGACGTGTTGGTCCCCGACCATCAGGCGTGTTGCGGCGCCATTCATTATCACGCGGGGGAAGAAGACGGGGCGCGACGATTGGCGGATCAAAACGTCCGCGCGTTCCCCGTCGACGACGTGGACGCCGTGATCGTCAACCATGCGGGCTGCGGCGCGATGCTGAAGGAGTACGGCCATTACTGGCATGATGACCGCACGGCCGAACGCACGAAGTTCGCGGAAAAGGTTCGGGATATCAACGAGTTCTTGGACCGGCTGGGTTTCATCCCGCCGATCCATGCGGTCGACGTGACGGTAGCGTACCACGACGCTTGCCATTTGGCGCACGCGCAACGGATCGTCGAGGAGCCGCGACGTCTCCTCAGCCAGATCCCCGGCCTGCGATTGATTCCGCTTCCCGAGAGCGACATGTGTTGCGGTTCCGCGGGGAGCTATAATCTGTTCCACCACGACTTGGCGTCGCGTTTGGGAAGTCGCAAGCTGGAAAACATCTTGCGGACGGGGGCCGACATGGTGCTGGCGTCCAACGCCGGTTGCCTGCTCCAGATCGAACGCGAGGTCCGACGCGCGAGAGCGCCCGTCGCCGTGCTCCATCCCATGGAATTGCTTGACGCCTGCTACCGCGGGGAGAAACCGCGGGGTGTCGGCCGAACCGGTGGGAACGGTCGC
>JAAZNR010000195.1 GCA_012798155.1 Thermogutta sp.
ATGGCCGACATGGAGCAGCGGTTGATTTCCGGGGCGGACCGCATCGTGGCCGCGAGCGAGCGCCTCAAAGAAGGGGTGGAAGCCTTGGGCCGAGACGCCGCCTTGCTGACCCACGGCGTGGATTGGCAGGCATGGCAGGACGCCGCAAACGCTCCCCGCGACCTCTGGGAACGGGCGAAGGCGCTGTTCACCCATCTTCCGCCGCCGCGACTGGTCTTTTGGGGATCGATCAACTGGCAGATGGATGAGGAAATCCTGGCGGCCCTCAGTCACAAGGCGGAAGCCACGATCGTCTTGGTCGGGCCGGTGACCGACTGCCCGGCACGCGTGGTGCGGCTTCCGCGGGTACGAACGGCGGGCCCCGTCGAGCCGCAACTCCTGCCGTTGCTGGCCGAGCTTTCGACCGTACTCATCATGCCGTACAAGACTGGTCCGGGATTGGATGAATCTCAGCCGCTCAAGCTGAAAGAGTACCTGGCGACGCGACGGCCGGCGGTGGTGCGGGACCTCCCCGCCAATCGTGCATGGCGCGACGCCCTGGACCTGGCGGATTCGCCGGAGGAGTTTTGCAAAGTCGTGCGGTTGAGAATCGAGACCGGGTTGCCTCCCGCACAAGAAACGGCGCGGCGGAGGGTTCGCGAGGAAAGCTGGGAGAAGAAAGCCGCCGTCTTCGACCGCATCCTGTTCGACGGACTCTCGCCGGGCTGAATCGATGTTGCCTTTTTGCCGCAAGTAACGGTGCCCTGGCGGGATTGGGCCACGCGCGAGGCGGATTCTCCGCTCCGCTGCGGTCCCGCGGCACGCTGTCCGGCCGACACTTCTCTCCTTCTTGAGCTATCGCCCGCGTAACCGTTCACGGGACGATCCCAACGCTTCCGGCGGATCCCGCCAAGATCAGAGCGTCCCCTTCGGGCGTGAAGGGACCGGGGGCGTTGCTCGGCCCGCAATGCGCCGGAAAAGGTATCTGTCGCCCGCCCGTGAACGGTTACTCGCCCGGCAAATGCCGCGATTGGCATGCCTTTCGCATTGGCATCTCCACCGCAGCCGATGCGTCCGCTGAAGATTGAATCCCACCGATGCAGAACGAAAGGACCAGCGCATGAGGCGATCCGGCACGCGAATTCTCGATCCCGTCTTGGATCAACGGCAGGTGGAGTGGCGATTGCTTTCGGCAAAGGAGTGCCCGGATGCGGAAGCCGAAGCCGAGATCATTCGGCGATTCTTTCGCACGCCGCACGAACCGTGGGAGCCGCACGGGGCGTACGTGGAACCTGTCGAGGTCCGCCGCACCCGCCGCTGGGTGTTGTTCCGGCAGGTGTCCGGCCTGCGGGAGTGACCGCTCAGGCCGCCGTCACAAGACAGGCGAAAAAACACCGGCCTTCCCCAAAAGGGAAAGGCCGGTGGGCTTGTCCTTGTGAAGCAAGGCTCGACTCAGGAGCCGAGGCGTTCAAGTTTACCGCAGCAGGGCGAGGACGGCCTGCGGATTCTGGTTGGCGATGCTCAACACCGACGTGCCGGATTGCACGAGGATCTGAGCCCGCGTCAACTTGGCGCTCTCGGCCGCGAAATCAGCGTCGCGGATGGCGCTTTCCGCCGCCGTCAGGTTCTCCAAGGTATCGTTCAAGGAGTTGATGTTGGTCTCGACCGTGGTGCGCTGGAAGGCCCCCAGCCGCCCGCGGAGATTGGTGACCAGCGAGATCACCTCATCCACCACCGCCGCCGCGCCGATCACGTCATTGGTCAGCGACTTGCTGCCGCCCGATCGCAGCTCTTGCAGTCGCCCGGAGGAGCCGCCCAGCTTGGCGGTGTTGACGCTGCGGATGCCGATTCGGGCCTGTTGGTTGGAGACGACGTCCGGCCCGAGTTGGAATTGGGCCCCGC
Organism: Thermogutta sp.; assembly: GCA_012798155.1. GTDB lineage: Bacteria > Planctomycetota > Planctomycetia > Pirellulales > Thermoguttaceae > Thermogutta. The sequence goes on from JAAZNR010000195.1 coordinate 1,882, forward strand.
CGCCGACGATGGAGAACATCATGCGCGTCCCCGCGGCTACGGTCGAAGCGAGACTGAACGTCAAGTCCACCGACGCCGTGTTGATGGACGCCGTCAAGCCGGTGGTAACGGCTTCGTAGCCGTTGACGCGGATTCGGGCATCGGAACCGGCGGCTCGGTCGGCCACCGCCCCCGCGGAGTTCTTCATCACGAAGTTGCCGCTGAGGGCTTTGACCGAAACGAAGGCGTCACTCCCGTAATCGGTAGCCTCGATGGTCAGGCCGGTATTGGCCGCGTCGCTGTTTCCCAGCAGGGCGGCGCCCCATTGGCTGCCGACATCCACGACGCCGCCGGAGAGTTCGGCGTAGTCGGAGAGGGTCACGGCCGCCGTACCGTCCCCGCCGTCGCCCACCGCCGC
>JAAZNR010000196.1 GCA_012798155.1 Thermogutta sp.
CGGGCAAGGTCCTCGAGGGAGATCGCCTCGGCTTCGTTGGGATCGTATTCCGGATCGCCTGGAACCATGTTCGAGCTACCTTCAAGGCGAGGAGCGGGCGGGCGTGAGCCAGAGGTGTGCTGTAGCCTCCAGCGTAAGCCGGAAGTGATAGGAGTTCTAGAGCCACCAGCGTAAGCTGGTGGTGTTATAGCGCAATCCAGCGTGAGCCACCGGCGTAAGCTGGTGGTGTTATAGCGCAATCCAACGCGAGCCGCCAGCGTAAGCTGGTGGTGTCTCGGCGCTACCCAGGGTTCCACCACCGCCTTACCCGGCAGTATGCGCCGCCTGGGTGGCTGGGGTCGCAGCGTAGCGAAGCCCCCAGACGCCCGTTCTCACGCTGCTCCCACCGCCGGCTTACGCCGGCGGCTCCAGGGTGCGAATACAGTTTTCGATTTTCCGGAGCCACCAGCGTAAGCTGGTGGTGTCACAGCGCTACCCAGGGTTCCACCACCGCCTTACCCCGCCGGCCGGTGGCTCGGCGGCCGGGGTCCGCGTAGAATGGGACCATGCAGGGAGCGCAGAGCGCCGCGGCGGCCGGCTCGGCTTCTCTCCAGGGGTTGCCGGAGCGGCTGGCGCAGCGGCCCGACTTGTGTGATGCGGCGGCCGTACTCCGGTCCGGCGGGGGCGTGATCCTCGACGGAGCGGCGGGGTCGGCCTGCGCGCCGGCGGCGGCGGCCTTGGCCGTCCATCAACCGCCCTGTCTGCTGGTGATTCTGCCCACCGCCTCGCAAATCCCGGTCTTCGCCGATGATCTGGCCGTCTTCCGCCCCGGTCCGGTGGAGATTTTCGCGCCCTTGGACCGCCTGCAAAGTCCGCCGGACTGGCGCGACCCGCTGATGGGCGCCCGGCTGCGGACCGCCAAGACCTTGCTCGGCCCGCGGACGCCGCCCGTCTTGTTGACCTGCATCGAGGCCTTGATGCAGCCGCTGCCGGAGGTGGAGGAGTTGCGGGCGTCGCTGCACGCGATCCGGCCGGGAGAGCGGCTGGACGTTGCGGCGTTGACGGCGCGGCTTGTGGAGTTGGGCTATCAGAGCGCTGCCGCAGCGGCCCTGCCGGGCGAATTCAGCCTCCGCGGCGGGATCCTCGATCTCTTCCTGCCCGAGTGGGATTTGCCGGTGCGGGTGGAGCTGTTCGACGACGTGGTCGAGTCGTTGCGGGAATACGATCCCGCCACGCAGCGGAGCACCCGCCGCTTGAACGAGGTCGAGCTGACGCTGCTTTCTCCGCAAGCCGCCTGCCGGACCCCGCTGTTCCGCTATCTCCCGCCCCAAGCCTGGATCGTGCTCGTCGATCCGGAGGCCGTCCGGCAACAGGCGGAGACCTACCGGGAGCGCGTGGAGCGGCAGCCCGGGGCCGACCTGTTCCCGGTCGAAGCCGTGTTGGCGGATTGCCAGGGCTTCGCCACGGCGGCGTTTTGGGACCTGGCCCCGGCGGGCTTCGAAAGGGTCTTTTCGCTGGGCGCGCAATCGGTGGAGCGTTTCAGCGGCCGCGTGGACCGGGTCCGCGAAGAACTGGACGCCGCCGGCTGGGACGCCGAGGTCTTTCTGATCGTGCCCGGCGACGCCGAGATGATGCGCCTGAACGAGCTGTTTCGCGATTCCCGGACCGCGCGGGAGGGGAGGCTGCACCTCGTGCCGGGGCGGCTGTCGTCCGGCTTTCGCCTGGCGGAGGAGCGCTGCGTGGTCCTCAGCAGCGGCGAGATGTTCCACCGCACGGCCCCGCCGCGGCCGATCCGGACCTTTACCGGCCGGCCCATCGATTCCTTCCTCGAGTTGCGGGAAGGGCAGCTCGTGGTCCACGTCTCGCACGGGATCGCCCGCTACCGCGGACTGAGCCGGCTGGAGAAGGACGGCCGCGTCGAGGAGCACCTGGCCCTGGAGTTCGCCGAGGGCACGATGCTGTACGTGCCGGCGTCCAAGGTGGGCTTGGTGCAGAAGTACGTGGGCGGGGCGCGGGGCCGGCCCAAGCTCTCCAAATTGGGCGGGCGGCTGTGGAGCAAGCAAAAGCAGGCGGCGGCCCACGCCGTCTTCGATTTGGCGGGCGAGCTTCTGGAATTGCAGGCCCAACGCGCCACGCGGCCGGGGATCGCCTTCCCGCCCGACACCCTGTGGCAGCAGGAGTTCGACGCCTCGTTCCCCTTCGAGGAGACGCCGGACCAGGCCCAGGCCATGGCCGCCGTCAAGGAGGACATGCTTCGCCCGCGGCCCATGGATCGCCTGCTCTGCGGGGACGTGGGTTTCGGCAAGACGGAGCTGGCGATGCGGGCGGCGTTCAAGGCCGTCGATGCCGGCTACCAGGTCGCCGTCCTCGTCCCCACCACGGTCTTGGCGGAGCAGCACCTCCGCACGTTTCGCGAACGGATGGCGGAGTACCCTCTGCGGATCGCCGCGCTCTCGCGCTTCGCCGCGGCCAAGGAGCAAAAGGCGATCCTGCGGGGACTGGCCGAGGGCGAGATCGACATCGTCATCGGCACGCACCGGCTGGCCCAGCCCGACGTGCAATTCCGCAACCTGGGCCTGCTGGTGATCGACGAGGAGCAGCGGTTCGGCGTGGAGATCAAGGAGCGATTGAAGGCCCTGCGGCAAACCGTGGACGTGTTGACGATGACCGCCACGCCCATCCCGCGGACGCTGCACATGGCCCTGGTCGGCATTCGCGACATCAGCAATCTGGCCACGCCGCCGCGGGAGCGGCTGGCCGTGGAGACGCGGGTCTGCCGCTTCGATTCGCGGCTCATTCGCGAGGCCGTGCTGCGGGAGCTGAGCCGCGAGGGGCAGGTCTATTTCGTGCACAATCGGGTGCAGGACATCCAGGCGGTGGGGGCCGTGCTGCGGAGCATCGTCCCCGAGGCCCGCCTCCGCATCGCCCACGCCCAAATGCCCGACCACGAGCTGGAGGAGGTGATGGCGGCCTTCGTCCGCCGCGAGTTCGACGTCCTCTTGACGACCACGATCATCGAAAGCGGGCTGGACATCCCCACCGCCAACACGATCTTCATCGATCGGGCGGATCGCTTCGGCCTAGCCGACCTGCACCAATTGCGGGGCCGCGTGGGACGCTACAAGCACCGCGCCTACTGCTACCTGCTGATCGACCCCTCGCGCCGGCTCCACCCCAACGCCCGCAAGCGGCTGCGCGCCATCGAGGAATACAGCGAGTTGGGGGCCGGATTCGCCCTGGCCATGCGGGACCTGGAGATTCGCGGGGCGGGCAACATCTTGGGGCCGCAGCAAAGC